>JAYEGD010000145.1:0-13202 GCA_034658915.1 Campylobacterota bacterium
GACGTGAGCTATATTTAGCTCCTGGAGATAAATACTCTCTTACAAATTTAAATGATTCTCGTGGCGCACTTGGACGTACTGGTTATTTTGAGTCTTCAACAATTGAAGAGAAACGTCTTAGTGAATCAAGTATGGACTTAGTTGTAAAGGTTAAAGAAGCGGCTACTGGTAACATTCAGCTAGGTGGTGGTTATGGTAGTTATGGTGGTATTATGCTTAATGTTGGTGTTAATGATAGAAACGTTTTTGGTTCTGGAATTGATGTTGGTGTAAAAGCAGAAAAGTCACAAAGAACTATGAGTGCATCATTTAATATTTCAAATCCACGTCTAAATGATAGTGATTTTAGTGGTAACTTCTCTATATTTACATCTGAGTTTGAGTACAATGACTACACTGTTAACTCTACTGGTACAGGTTTTGGAGTAGGGCGTAGATTTACAAGATATATTAGTGGATATATGGGATATAACTACTCAGATAATAGCTACAGTGGTTACTCTGCTACATATTTGGAAAATCCAAGATATAGAAGATTTTTGCAAAATTATGATAAAAGTGCAGTTACTACAAGCATAACTTATGATAGTACCGATGATTACTATCTGCCTAGAAAAGGTTGGACAGCAAGTCAGAGTTTAGAGTATGCAGGTGTTGGTGGAAAAGCAGAATTTATAAAGTCACGTACAACTTTTGGAAAGTATTATGGGTTTAAAAAGCTTGTTGGGTTTGATATGATTGGACGTTACAAAGCTAGATATTTTCAAGCATTTGATGAGGGCTTTTTGCCACTTGCTGAGAGATTTTATATGGGTGGTTTTGGAAGTGTAAGAGGTTATGAGTCTTACTCTATTTCACCTGTAATAGTTGAGAGTGATGGCTATCAGACTCGTATTGGTGGTAAAAAAACATTTTCAAACAACATTGAAGCCAACTTTCCGTTTATCCCAAGTGCTAAGATGCGTTTAACTACATTTTTTGATTGGGGTTTTATTGGGGATGATTCATTAACAGAGTATTCTCGTGGTGGTTATGGATTGGGTCTGGAGTGGTTTAGTCCTATGGGACCAATTCAGCTAATATTTGCAAGACCTCTGAATAATCAAGCAGAAGATAAACTTGCATTCTTTGAGTTTACTATGGGGCAAAGGTTTTAAAAAGAGAAGTTTAAAACTTCTTTTTTTAACTCAACTCTACAAACTCAATATTTAATTTTTTTGGAGTTTTTAGTAGAGCTGCTCTCTCTTTTGCTAAGTGCATTTTCTCTTTAGAGATAATTTTTACCGTATTCTCCTCAAATTTTAACTCAAAATCAATGTTTCTAGGTTGATGAATTAACAGAGTGTCACTTAGTGACAAAATAAAGCTTAACACATTTAGTGTCTCAATATTAGGTAGAAGAGTTTTGTATTTTTCATAGTGTTCAGATGATGGCAGTCGTCTTTTTTGAAACCTTACTAAAGTAGAAATAAGAACATTCTCTTGATGCGTGTAACCATACTCTAATGCACTTTGTATTAGGTAGTAGCTGTGTTGATGAAGTGAGTAAAAGTGAAGTGAGCCTCCAATTTTTGATAGTTTTGCAGCAGTTGTTAAAGAGTTTAGGTGTTGTGACTCTATTTGAAGCTCTACATGCAAAAGCTCAAACAGGTTTTTACAAACTTTTGCAAGCATATTTGTATATCTAGGTTGTTCGCAATGTTTATCTTGTAGGCTCTTTAGTGAGGTGTTAAAGTTATTTGGAAATTTATGGTTAGAGTTTCTTAGTAAGTCTGCTAAAAAGACGCCCTCTCTAACACCAACACCACTACATGTAAGAGTATCTGTTGATAGATATTTTGCAACTCTCATTAAAATTAGAACACCTGGTTTTATTACATCAAAACGCTCTTTTTTTACTCCTAACTCTTTTAATTGGTTCTCATTAGATGAGAGTATTTTATCGATATATTTAAAGAGTGTTTTTGATGAGAAGTTAAAGCCATGTATTTTGTCTAAAGGGTAGGCGCTAGAGTCTAAAATGATACTGCTAAGTGTTCTAAATGTTCCACCAATTCCCATAATATGAGTGTGTGATATTGAGCCTAATTGTAGAAGCTCATTGTCAATATACTCTATTGCTCCATCAATATCATCATTATCGAAAAATAGCTCTTTTAAGCGAACTGTTCCAAGGTTCAGTGACATAGTTTTTACTATGTTTGCATTGTCAATAATTGCAAATTCCGTTGAGCCTCCACCGATATCTACTGTAATGGCACTACTTTTTGGTAGAAGTGATGAGCAAGATAGTGCACCAAAATAGGACTCTTTTTCTCCACTGATTACTTTAATGTTTATGTTTAGATCTTTTTTTATACGATTAATAAATATACTTTTGTTTGGAGCATCACGAAGAGCAGAAGTTGCAATACATAGAGTTTTTTGTACTTTGTTGGATATACAGATAGTTTTAAATTCATTTAACGCATCATACGCTGTTTGCATAGCTTCAGCGGTAATATTTGAGTTGTTTAAATAGCTATTTTCACCAATTCTTACACGGCTTTTAACCTCTTGAATTAAGTGAAAAGCAAAACGGCTTGTTTTTTCATAAATAACAAGCCTTATAGAGTTGGAACCAATGTCTATAACAGCGGTTCGCTTAGCCACTACTCTTCTTCCATTAGCTGTTTATGTTTAAAAAGTAGTTCAGTCATATTTTCAACATTATCTTTGTCTAAAATAATACAATCAATTGGACATACTGCAATACATGATGGTTCATCATAGATACCTACACACTCTGTACATCTATCTGGGTCAATCACATATATTGGATCTCCCTCTTCAATTGCTTCAGTTGGACACTCTTCTCTACAAGCATCACATGCTATACACTCTTCAGTTATTAATAGTGGCATATTTTGTTTCCATTCAATTATAAATTAGTGTCGGATTTATATCAAAAGTAAGCTTTATTAGTTCTTATTTTTGTGAGTGATTTGACAACATAGTTTTGAATAGAGGTGTAAAGATGCAATAGTCCCAACAACTCCATCTTCTCTATTGCTTATTTTTATCTCTGCACCTATCGCTTCAGCAGCACTTTTAGCTAAAAATAGACCTAAACCTACACCACTTTTGTCACCCTCTCTTTTAAATGGTGCAAAGAGATCCACTTCATCATTGATACCACACCCCTCATCAATTACTTCAATTATCAATCCATCTGTAACTAAGCGACTCTTTAGAAGAACTTTTTTTCCCTCTTGTGTAAATTTTATAGCATTTTGTAAAAAGTTTTGCAGTATTTGATTTAAGAGATTTACTTGAATTAAAGCAGTAAATGAAGATGGCTCAAGCTCCAATACAAGCTCTTTGTCCTCACTATGTGCAAGAAGTTTAAAGTCACTCCCTTTTTGTTGAATTATCTCTATAATATCACACTGAGTTGGTAGTTCTAGTTGCGCACCCTCTTGTCTTCCAATGTTTAAAATATCTGCAACTATTTTGTTCATATTATCAACACTCTCGTTTGTTTTCTTAATAGCTTCAATATAAGATGCAGCTTCTCGCTCTTTAATGAGTGTTACTTGGTTTTTGAGCTTTATTACAGCAAGTGGTGTCTTTAACTCATGAGCTGCACCAATAAAGAGCTCTTTTTGATACTTAACAAATGTTTCAATTCTACTAAGTAGTCTATTTATTGTCTCACCTAGTGGTTCAAACTCTTCAGGAAGAGTCTCTACTTTTATAGGATTAATTAGATTCTCATTCATATTAGACAATCTTCGAGAGAGTGTTTTAACTGGTGCAATAAGCATTCTTGATAGAGCAACTGCATAGACAATAATAACAATAGAGCCTAGAAGGTTTAAAATTATAATTGATTTTAATATTTTCTTTAATAATCTTTTTGTAGGCGTAATATTTTTCTCTATTTTTAGATAAGAGGAGTCTTTAAAATTGAATGGATAGATGAGTGTTAAGTATGTTTGTGAGTCTCTAATGTGTTCATATATTTCATGAGATTTTGGAGTTCTTTTATTTTTAAAGTTAATAAGTTCAATCGAAATTCCTAGCATTGAGTCTGTTGGAGAGTTTATAGCTTCAGATAGTGACTTGAATGATGTGATGTTTTGTGCTATTTGAACGAGTCTATTACTTTTTTCACTATAGATTGACTTTTCAATAAATAGGTATAAAACTGAGGTTAAAATAAAGATCAACGCCGCAGATGCGACGATGATTTGTATGAGAAATCTATCTCTTATACTTCTTTGGGAAAACAAAATCTATAACCACGACGTCTTACAGTCTCTATTGTAGTAATATTTAATGGTTTGTCCATTTTTTGACGAATTTGGTTAATTGCAACTTCAATTACATTTGGAGTTACTAACTCTGGTTCTTCCCAAATCGCATCTAATAACTGCTCTTTTGAAACAATTTGGTCACGATGACGTGCTAGGTGAGTTAAAACTTCAAAAGGTTTACCTTTTAGCTCTATCTCTTTCTCTTTATAGATGATTTTTTCCTCTTCAGGATTAATAGTTAAATCTTCAATTTCAATAATATTGCTACCACCAAAACGTAATCTTGCCTCAATACGTGCCAATAAAACATCAAAATCAAATGGTTTTCGAATAAAATCATCTGCTCCAGCACGAAGTGCTTCTATTTCACTAGCATTATCATCACGAGCTGATAATACAACAACAACTGTCTTAGGTGTATTTGATTTAATTGTAGAAATTAATTCAACTCCATCGCCATCTGGTAACATCCAATCTAGTAAAACTAAATCATAGTTTCTAATATCTAGGTAGTACTCACCATCTTTTAAAGTCTCGGTCACATCACTTTGATAACCATACTCTTTAAGACCCTCAGCGAGTGTTTTGTTTAGTGTTACTTCATCTTCTATAATCAATATACGCATATAAAAATCCTGTACATGTAATAATTTTTGGAAGTATATCACAAATTTATCAAATATTAAAGTTTTTTTTAATATTTGACGTTATGCACTAAAATTTAGTGGTAAAAGAGAGATTGCTACAACTTAAAATTTGTATTCTTACTTACACTTACATCACAATCGTCTAAAATTGATGGTTTTACTATTTTTAAATCCACTGATTTTATCGATATAAATTTCTTTTTCATTTTGTTAGTTATTGAGATAAGCGCATCTTCTATAAGCTCATACTTATTCTCAATCATATCTGCTTTTATCAAGTCTCTTACATCTACATAGTTTATAAATGTACCTCTGTATGCATATTCAAATTTGCAATAAATAATTACATCTTGAGGTGTTACTCTCTCGAAATCTAAAACACCAATAATTGTTTGAAATTTTAATCCATCTATCTCTACAATCATATTAAACCCTTTTTTCTTGACCTGTAATTATTCTATAGATATTAGCTCTGTGTTGATAAAACAAAATTATTGCAATGATTACAACTGGAGCATGAGCCATTTGTGGATGAATAAAAAAGCTAGCAATAACTAAAGCAGTTAGTCCAAGCAAAGAAGAGAGTGATGATATTTTAATAGTTTTAGCACTAACACCCCAAACAACTAAAGCTATAGCTGTCTCAATTGGTAGCATAAACATCATAACTCCCATACCAGTTGCAATACCTTTTCCACCCTCAAAACTTAAGTAAGGGCTGAAGCAGTGACCAATTACTGCAAGAACTGCTATCCCCCATAGTGTTGCTTCACTAACACCAAAAATTGTACCTACTAGAAGAACTAAAACACCCTTTAATGCATCTAAAACTAGTGTTGCAATACCTAGCTTTTTTGCTAGCGATGGGTCATTTTGCTTTACAACCCTTAAAACATTTGTAGCACCAATACTTTTTGAGCCTAGCTCTTTTATGTTTATATTTGCAAACTTTTTTGCTAAAAGAAGACCAAATGGAATACCACCTATTAAGTAAGCTGCAATGTAAAATTGTATGTTGATATTAAAAAGAAATTCCATTAGTAATCCTAGTGTCAATATGTAATCATTGTGTAATATTTTGAAAGTTTAGTCAAATATTTGTTATAATAGGATTAATCAAAATTTATAAGGAATATAAGATGGCAAAAAAAGTGTTAGATATTGTAAAAAGTGGTGTTTTAAGTGGTAGTGAGGCGAAGTTGGTTTTTGCACATGCAAAAGAGGAGGGATTCGCAATACCAGCAATTAATGTAGTTAACAGTGACTCAATCAATGGTGTCTTAGAGACTGCTGCAAAGGTTAACTCTCCAATTATAATACAGTTTTCTAATGGAGGGGCGGGTTTCTTTGCTGGAAAAGGTTTGAGCAATGATAATGAGAGTTCTGCAATATTAGGTGCAATTTCTGGTGCTCATCATGTTCATTTGATGGCTGAAGCTTATGGTGTTCCTGTTATATTACACACTGATCATGCCGCTCGTAAACTATTGCCATGGATTGATGGTCTATTAGGTGCAAGTGAAGCATTTTTTGCAGCACATGGTAAACCTCTATTTACATCTCATATGCTTGACTTATCAGAAGAGCCAATTGAGCAAAATATCGCAACATGTGCAGACTATTTAAAGCGTATGAGTGCAATTGACATGCTAGTAGAGATTGAACTAGGTGTAACAGGTGGAGAAGAGGATGGTGTAGATAATACAAGCATTGATAACTCACTTCTATATACTCAACCTGAAGAGGTATGTTATGCTTACGAGGAGTTAAGCAAAGTCTCTTCTAATTTTACAATAGCTGCGTCTTTTGGAAATGTTCATGGTGTTTATAAGCCTGGTAATGTATCTTTAACACCAAAGATTCTTCTTAACTCTCAAGAGTTTATATCTGATAAACTCTCTCTTGATGCTAAACCTGTTGATTTCGTTTTTCATGGTGGTAGTGGTTCTACTCATGAGGAGATTCGTGAAGCAATTAGCTATGGTGTAATTAAAATGAATGTAGATACAGATACTCAGTGGGCAACTTGGAATGGGATAAACGAGTATGTTAAAAAATATCATGACTATCTTCAAGGACAAATTGGTAACCCAGAGGGTGATGATAAGCCAAATAAAAAATATTATGATCCGAGAAAATGGTTACGTGCAGCACAAGAGAGTTTAGTAGAACGTGTAAAAGTTGCATATTCAGATCTAAATGCAATGGATAGAAATTAATTATTAATTTTAGGGGGTTATAGGGACGTTTCGTCCCTGCCACTAAAACGGACGCATTGTGTGCTTTTATATGGCACACAACACACGTGTTCGTTTTATTGTTATATTAAATCTGCACGTAATTAACGCTTATACAAGCATCTAGTTTTTCAAGCTGTGTAAGTGTCTCTTGATCTACACTCTCATCAACTAAGATTACAGCTAGTGCTTCTGAATTGTCATTTCTACCTAATCTAAAATCAGAAATATTAACACTGTGTGATGCTAAAATAGTTCCCACTTGTCCAATTACACCAGGAATATCCGTATTTTTAAACAAAATCATATTTCCATGAGGTTTAACATCTAGTGCAAAACCATTTATATCTACAATACGTTGAGTATCATTGTCAAAAATTGTTGCACTAATTGAAATTGTTCCAGTTTCTGTTGTAATTTTTATTGTAATCAAATTTTTATATGCGCTTGAAGATGGTATCTTCTCAGTCTCAATAATCACACCTCTTTCAGTTGCGACATATTCAGCATTAACATAGTTTATGTTGTCTCCAATTGAATCACTAAGTGCTCCAACTGTTGCAAAAGTTTTAATAGAGTTTAAGTATTCAGCCATAGAACCTTGCGCTTGAATTTTAATAGACTTAATAGGAGATCTATCTTTTTGTGCAGCTAAAAATGAGATTTTTTGAGACAACTCTAAATATGGCTTAACAAATGGTGGCATCTTTGATTCATCTATTGGTAGGTTAAATGCATGTGCAAAAGAGATTCCTTTTGCAGCTTCAATAGCTTGTGAAGCAGCTTGAACACCAATGTTGTATTGTGATTCAAAAGTGTTAGCACCTAAGTGAGGAGATACGCAGATGTTTTCTAAATCAAGAAGTTTATGATCAGTTGCTGGTTCTTTAATGAAAACATCAATACCTGCAAATCTTACTTTGCCAGATTTTAACCCATCGTAAAGTGCATCTTCATTGTATAATCCACCACGAGCGCAGTTGATTAAAATTACACCATCTCTCATTTTTTCTATCTCTTTAGTGTTAATCATATTAAGAGTTTCAGAATTTTTTGGTGTGTGAATTGTAATGATGTCGCAATCTAAAATATCATCAAAGTTTGATGTATATTCAACACCTAAATCTGTTGCATTTGATGCGCTAATATATGGATCGTAAGCTAAAACATTCATCTCAAATGCAAGAGAACGAATACCCACGCGACTACCTATATTACCAAAACCAATTATTCCTAGTTTTTTACCTTTAAGCTCATGCCCATACCATTTTTCACGCTTCCAAATACGCTGATTTTTAAGATGATCATGAGAGTATGGAAACATTCTCATGCAAGATAGCATATGCGTCATTGTTAACTCAACAGCAGCTATTGTATTTGCAGTTGGAACATTCATTACAATGATTCCCTCTTTAGAACAACCCTCAATATCTACGTTATCAACACCAACTCCTGCTCTAACTATTGCTTTTAACTTTTTTGATGCTTCAATGAACTTCTTATCAACATTTGTTGAGCTTCTTGTAATTGCAACATCTGCAGTTGCTACAACATCAAGAAGTGACTCTTTATCCATATCTGCAGCAAAAATCATCTCAATTTGTTGATCATTTGATAGCATATCCAAACCCGCTTGGTGAATATGATCACATACAACTATTTTATGTTTTTCCATTTTGTTCCCTCTTTGTATGGCTCCAATGAAGCCTTAATTTGATAATCTTTAAGTGACTTTATTAATGAGTTTAGTTTCTCTATATTTTTAGAAAAGATTAGTAGATTTATGGCACTACTCGTTTTATCAAGATAGTATAGTAGATTGTATCTTTTTAACTCTTGTCTTAAGCAAAAGAGTTGGTAAGGATCTTTTATATTAGCAGATAAACGGTATATTGTCTCTTTACGTATCTCTTTATTTAGATCAACTTCTATAAATATCTCATTTACAGGGTAAAAAAAACCTAGTTTTTCACTTTTTGAAAAGTTTTGCATCCACTGTGGTGAGTTTTGTGAATCATTTTGTGCAGGAGCTAGAGATTGCATTGGAATTGATTCAATCTCTATATTTTCTGCTTCATTAATATTAAACAAAAAAATTATGATAAAACCAGCCACACCAACCATTATGGTTGGTACTAACCATAATGTTAAGCGATGCAAACTCTAAGGTCTTTTTTTATTTTAATTTATCTTTAATAAGATCGCCAAGGCTTAAAGATGTGTCATCTTGATTGATTTTATCTAAGATAACTTGATCTTTAATACGCTCTAAATGCTTAACAGAAAGACGAATACGATCACGAGAAGTATCTATAACAGAGATTACAGCTTCAATCTCTTGACCAACTTCTATCTCCTCTTTTACTAATGGAGATAAGTCTTCATTACGAATAAGTGCATCAACACCATCTTCTAATGATACGAAAATACCGAAATCTTTGATATCACGGATTGTTCCACTAACTACTTCATTTCTTTTGTGATTAGCTGCAAATTTATCTACTGGAGACTCTTGTAAAACTTTAGCATTCAGAGAGATTTTTTGATCTTCACTGTTGATTTTAGCTATTTTAACTTTTACTTCATCACCAATTGTAAACATCTCTTTACATTTTGAGTTCTTTTCCCATGATGAGTCTTGGTTATGTAACAGACCCTCAACCCCATCAATACGTACAAAAGCACCAAAGTCAGTCAATGATGTGATTGTTCCTGTAACAATATCTCCCTCATTATGTTTTTTAATGAAACCATCAAAAGGTTTTGGTAATAGATTTTTCAGAGATACACGAAGTTTATGAGTATCAGGATTTATTTCAATAACTTCAACATCAATCTCTTGACCCAACTCTAGGTAATCTTTAGGATGTTTAATGTTTTTATCCCATGTAATTTCTGAAATGTGTAAGAAACCTTCTATATCATTACCTAAATCAACAAAAACACCATATGGCTCAACATTACTTACTGTTACTGTAATTGCATCACCTTTTTCTAACTCATCTTCTATCTCTTTCCACGGATCAGATTGAACTGCTTTAATAGATAGAGATAGATGACGTTTGTCTTTATCGTAAGAGATAGCTTTTACAACTACAGTATCTCCCTCACTATATAGTTTTGATGGATTAACAGGACCTTTATAGCTAATTTCATTGTAGTGTACAAGACCATCAACTCCACCAACATCAACAAACATACCGTAGCTAGTGATTTTCTTAATTACACCCTCTACAATTTTTTCACCATCAATAAGTGCATCTATAATCTCTTTTTTACGTTTACGCTCTTCATTGAAAAGTTTACGACGAGATATAACAATTGAGTTTTCTGCTTCATCAATCTTTATTACTTGTGCTTTTACTTTACGACCAACTACTTGATCACTCTCTTTAAAAGCTGCTAGTGAACGAGGCATAAAAAAGCTAACATCATCGCATTCAACTACAAAACCACCACGGTTTTTCTTAGTGATTAAACCCTCAACAATTAACTCTTCATAGTCGTCTTTATTCTCTTTAATAAAGTCTAATGTTTTTTGTTGCTCTAAAACTTTTCTATATGAAATTTTAGGACGCTCATTATAGTGACCTGTTACCATTACAGTGATTTTATCACCAACATTAAATATTAAGTTGCCCTCAGCATCTTTAATCTCATCAAGATTAATGATACCCTCAAGTTTTTCACCAATTCCAACTAAAGCACGATTGTCTTCTTCTTGGATTTGTACAACTTCACCTTCTGTGATACGTGTGCTCTCTTGCTCTTTTAGCGATGCTTCAAACATCTCAGCAAAATTTTCTTCCTCTTCGATTACTTCATTATCGAACGCCATATGACTTCCCCTGTTACATAAAAATTGCTCAATTATATCTAAAGATTTCTAATTTTTTTATTATATTAATATGTTTTTTGATTTATTTTGAATTAATGTGTAAAAAATTCTATTTTTTTGACAACTTCTTCAATTATCCATGCTGGTGTTGATGCACCTGCGCTAATACCGCAATGTTTTTTTTCATTAAACCACTCATTTTGCAGGTCACTTTGTGACTCTATGTGGTAACTGCTGGGACAAATCTCTTTTGCAATTGAGAAGAGTTGCTTTGTATTTGATGAGTTTTTTCCACCAATTATTATCATAATATCAGCTTTTTTTGCCAACTCTTTTGCAGCTATTTGATTCTCAAAAGTTGCATTGCAAATCGTATTAAATACTCTTACTTCTTTATGTCTTGGAATAAGGTAGTTGCTGATTTTAAGGTACTCTTGCGCTTTTCTTGTTGTTTGTGCAACTAACGCAATTTTCTCTTTTAAATCAATTTTAGATAACTCTTCTACATTGTTTACAACATATGTTGGTGTAGATGAGTAACTTTTAACACCTTTTATTTCAGGATGAGTTGCATCGCCAAATATAACAACTTCATAACCCTCTGCACTCATCTCTTCACAAATTTGTTGTGGTTTTGTTACATATGGACAAGTAGCATCAACAATATTTACGCTGTTGTCTTTTAAAATTTGTAACTCATTTTTTGGAATACCGTGTGTTCTAATTACTGCTTTATCACCTGTGTTAAAATCATTAATATCATGAACTAGATTTACATTATAATCATTTTTTAGTCTTGCTATCTCTTTTGAGTTGTGAATAAGTTCACCATAAGTTGCAGAGTTTTGGTTGTATTCAGCAATTTTAATTGCTCTTTTTACACCAAAACAGAATCCATAACTTTCAGCTAATTCTATTTTAAGCATCTATTACATGTACTTTACAGAAGTTATTTTTTCTAATAGTTCAAAAAAGTTTGGAAAAGATGTATTAATACAATCAATATCTTCAACTTTCATACCACATTTAAGCCCTGCAATAATAAAACTCATAGCAATTCTATGATCTCCATAACTATTAACAGTTGCACTTTTCAACTCTCCACCATGAACTCTATATCCATCTTCATACTCTTCAACTTCAATACCACAAGCTTTTAAGTTATTTACTACAGTTGAAATTCTATCGCTCTCTTTAACTCTTAACTCTTCAGCATTTTTTACCACACTTGTTCCAGATGCACAAGCAAATGCAATAGAGAGAGCAGGAAGCTCATCGATTAACCATGAGATGTTTTCATCTATTGTAATTGCATGTAAAGGTGAATGTTTTACTGTTATATTTCCAATATTCTCATACTTTGAACTAGTCGTTTCATAACTTATATTAGCACCCATTTTTTCCAAAGCTTTAAATGCTTCTATTCGTGTTGGATTAAGTGTTATGCCAACAATTTTAACATGAGAGTTTGGTGTAATTGCTGCTGCAACTGCAAAGAAAAATGCACTTGATGGGTCAGCTGGCACTCTTATTTGTAGAGGTTCTAATGTTTTGCTCAAAGGTTTAATTGTAGTTTTAAGACCATCTACTTCTATATCAACCCCCATTCCTTTTAACATTCTCTCTGTATGATCACGACTAAGTTCTGGCTCTGTGTATGTACATGTACCATCAGCTCTTAGAGCTGCTAAAATCATTGCACTTTTTACTTGAGCTGATGCAATTTTACTAACATAATCAAAAGATTTTAGTGAAGCTCCTCTAATGCTAAGTGGTGCTAAATCACCATGTTGCCTACCATCTAGTTTAGCACCAATACTCTTTAGTGGTTGTGTAACTCTTTTCATAGGACGACGTTTTAAATACTCATCACCACTAAGAACGTAGTGACCATCTGCGGATGCTAGTAGTCCACAAAATAGTCTCATTCCTGTTCCAGAGTTTCCACAATCCAATATTTCAGAGCTCTCTTTTATTCCATTAGCAGTTATTTTAATAGTTTTTCCATCATCTTCTACATCTGCACCTAAGTGCTTAACAATGTTTAGCGTGTTTAAAGTATCTTCTGCTCGTAAGAAATTCTCTATTGTACTAACACCACTTGAGAGAGTAGCAAACATCGCACTTCTATGTGAAATTGATTTGTCTGGTGCTATCTCGTCTGTTATTAGCTCAAATTTAT
>JAYEGD010000146.1:0-13181 GCA_034658915.1 Campylobacterota bacterium
TAAACTTTTATCGCTGAACAGAAGATATTTCATAGAAGAAGCCAATGCAGAAGTGGCTGTAAATGAGCAAAAAAGATTAACAACTGAGTTAGAGTCTCATACAAAAGAGTTAAAAGTTGATATTGACGACAAGACAGTTGCACTTAGAGAGAAGATTGTAGAGTTAGAAGAGGCAACAAAAATAAAGTCTCAATTTTTAGCAAATATGTCGCATGAAATTAGAACACCTATGAATGCAATTTTAGGATTTATTCAAATTTTAGAGCGAACAGAGAGCGACAACTCAAAATTAAGAAAATTTACTATCATAAAATCAGCCGCCAACTCCCTCTTAACAATTATTAACGATATTTTAGATTTTTCAAAAATTGAGAGTGGAAAGTTAGAGTTAGAGAGTTTACATGTAAATACTAAAAAACCATTTAAAGAGGTTGCTAAACTCTTTTATGTAAAAGCAAATGAGAAAAAAATTACAATTACATACTCATTTGATGAAAATTTACCACGATTTTTCATAGGCGACCCTGTAAGATTAAAACAAGTTATCTCTAATTTGTTAAATAATGCAATTAAATTTACACCAAATGGTGGAAAAATTCGTATGAGAGTAGAGTGTGATGAGTTTCAACGTGAGCTTACATGTAAGATTATTGACAATGGTGTGGGAATTTCTGCTAAAAATTTAGAGAAAATATTTGCAGCATTCTCACAAGAAGATGACTCAACTACTAGAAAATATGGTGGAACAGGGTTAGGCTTGTCAATTTCACAAAATTTAATTACTTTAATGGGTGGAACAATTAGTGTTGAGAGTGAAAATGCTCAAGGCAGTATCTTCTCTTTCACAATACCACTTATTGAAGATGAGTTTGTTTCTAAAGCATAGGAGAGTTATTTGAGTCAGCATAAAAGAGTCTATTTAAAAGATTACACACCACCGGCATTTAATATTATACATGTAGATTTAACATTTGATATTTTTGATGACAAAACAGTCGTTACAAATGTTATGCAGATGAAGTCTAATAGTGATGAAGAGAAACTTGTTTTAAATGGAGAGTCATTAGAGTTAAATAAGCTACATGTAAATGGTAGGCAATACAGTGATTATGAGCTTGATGATAAGCACTTAACTCTTTTACATGTAGAAGACAACTTCACACTAGAGATAGAGACAGTAATCTATCCTCATAAAAATAGCTCACTACAAGGGCTTTACCTATCAGACAAAATATTGTGTACACAAAATGAGCCTGAGGGTTTTAGAAATATTACTTACTTTATGGATAGACCAGATGTTATGAGTAAATTTAGAACAACTATTATTGCAGACTCTGAAACATACCCAATACTTTTAAGTAATGGTAACAAAGTTGCTACTGAAACTCTTGAAAATGGTAGGCATAGAGTTGTTTGGGATGATGACTCTTTGAAACCATGCTATCTTTTTGCATTAGTTGCAGGTGAACTTGATGTTTTAGAAGATGAGTTTATTACATGTAGTGGCAAAAGTGTAGCTCTTGCAATTTATTGTGATGTTGGAAATGTTGAGAGAACTCATTTTGCAATGAAGTCACTAAAAGATGCAATGAAGTGGGATGAAGATGTTTATGGCTTAGAGTACGACTTAGATATTTACAACATTGTAGCTGTTGATAGTTTCAATATGGGTGCTATGGAGAACAAGAGTCTGAATATTTTTAATTCACACTATGTGTTAGCATCTTCTAGCAGTGCAACAGATGAGAACTACTTAGGAATTCAAAGTGTAATAGCTCATGAGTACTTCCACAACTACACAGGAAATCGCATTACATGTAGAGACTGGTTCCAGCTAACACTAAAAGAGGGTTTAACAGTCTTTAGAGACCAATGTTTTAGTGCAGATATGAACTCGCAAACAATCTCAAGAATAGATGATGTAAAAGCATTAAGACAGAGACAATTTTTAGAAGACGCGGGTCCAACATCTCACCCAATTAAACCAGACTCATACATAGAGATGAATAACTTTTACACATCAACAGTCTATGAGAAGGGTGCTGAAGTAATAAGAATGCTCTACACACTTTTAGGCAAAGATAAATTTTTTAAAGCTATGGATTACTACTTTGAAAAGTTTGATGAATCTGCAATTACAACAGAGAATTTCTTGGAGGCTATGGAGTTTGGAAATGGCGAAAAACTAGAGCAGTTTAGACTTTGGTATTCACAAATGAGAACACCTATTTTACATGTAGAGTCATCTTTTAAAAACAGTGAGCTAACTTTAACACTAACTCAAGAGATACTAAATGATGTTGATGGTAACAGACAGCTACCACTTTACTACCCACTAAACGTTGCAATATTTGATGAAAATGGAAACAAACAAGCTCTACATGTAAAGAGAGATATGTTAATCATATCCAAGCAAAGTGAGCAGTTCACATTTAAAAACATTGCAAAAAACTCAACAATCTCAATTAATAGAAATTTTAGCGCACCAATTATTGTAAAATATAAAGAGGCAAACAACCTATTTTTAATGAAATATGATGATGATGGTTTTAACAGATATGAAGCACATAGTGTAATTGCATCGCAAATTATTGATGATATTATGAATAAAAAAGAGATTTCTAAAGAGTATTTGAGTGCTTATGAGTCCATCTTAGATGACACTACATGTGATGTGATGTTGAAATCTCGTCTTTTAGAAATTCCACCAGTTACTATTTTACTACAAAAATATGATGAAGTAGATATTCATGCAATTGATGGTGCAAGAGAGATATTACGTAAAAAACTATCATCTACTTTTAAAGAAAAACTGTTAAAAATCTATAATGAGTTTAACGACTTAAATGATGACTCAATAGATGCAAAAGCATTTAGTTCACGTTCGCTTAAAAATAGTGTTTTAAACCTACTCTTTACATGTAAAGATGAAAAGATAATCAATTTAGCTTATAATCAGTACTATAACTGCAGCACAATGAGTGACAAGTTAAGTGCTTTAAAACTACTTACACAAAGTTCATATAAACAAGAGGTATTAAAAGATTTCTTTAGCCAACACAAAGAAGATGCTCTAGTTTTAACAAAATACTTTTCAGTTGTTGCCTCAAATGAAGATGAGAATGTTTTAGATGATATTTTAGAAGAGTTAAACAGTCCGTACTTCAATATGAAAGTTCCAAATCTAGTTCGTTCACTCATTGGCTCATTTGCTCAAAATTTAACAAAATTTCATACAAAAGAGGGTTATGAGTTTGTTGCACAAAAAGTTATTGAATTAGATGAGATTAATCCTCAAATTGCATCATCATTAGTACAATCTTTCAAACTTTACAAAAAACTTCCATTAGATTTACAAAGCAAAATGGATAAAGAATTACAAAAAGTTATTAATCATAAAAGCCTATCAAATAACGTGTTTGAGATAGTTGAGAAGATTTGTAACTAATTGCATAATATTAGAAAAAAATATAATTACTAGATTAGTTTCAGAAAAAACTTCCTCTTTATTGTGATATACTTTAACAAATTAATTAACTATTAGATTAAGTTATATTTAATATAAAGGGAGATTTATGGCACGTTTAGTTGTACTAGGTGGTGGTGTTTCTGGTCATACAGCAGCAACATTTGCTGCA
Organism: Campylobacterota bacterium; assembly: GCA_034658915.1. GTDB lineage: Bacteria > Campylobacterota > Campylobacteria > Campylobacterales > Sulfurimonadaceae > JAYEGD01. The sequence continues at coordinate 3,639 of JAYEGD010000146.1, forward strand.
AAATGGCTTGGTAGTGAGCACGAAGTAGTAGTAGTTACTCCAAATGCAAAATGGAACTGGATTCCATCAAACATTTGGGTTGGTGTTGGACAGATGAGTAAAGAAGAGGTAACTTTTGATTTAGCTCCAGTTTATGCAAGTGCGGGAATCACTTACAAACAAGCAAAAGCAGTCTCGCTGAACCCAGAGGGAAGTAGTGAGAGCGAAAAGCCTTTTGTAACTGTTGAATATACAGGTCAAGGTAAAGAGGGACAAGTTGAAAATGTTGAGTACGATTACGTAATTAACGCAACAGGTCCAAAACTTAACTTTGCAGCAACTCCTGGTTTAGGCGATGCTAATGGAATGGGTGAGCATACTGTATCAGTTTGTACAGCAGATCATGCAGTTCATGCAAGTCATAAACTAGAAGAGTCAATTGAGAAGATGAAAAAAGGTGAACGCCAAAAATTCTTAATTGGTACAGGTCATGGTATGTGTACGTGTCAAGGTGCAGCATTTGAGTACATTTTCAACATTGAACATGAACTTAAAAAAGCTGGTGTACGTGATATGGCTGATATTAAGTGGATCTCTAATGAGTCATTTTTAGGTGACTTTGGTATGGGTGGACTTCATATGAAAGTTGGTGGATATGTTGTTAGTTCTAAACTTTTCGCTGAATCTCTTTATGCTGAGAAAAATGTAGATTGGTTAATAGGCGCACACGTTAGTAAAGTAGAGAGTGGTAAAATTGATTATGAGCTACTAGATGGAACAACTGGTGAAGAGAGTTTTGACTTTGCTATGCTTATTCCTCCATTTGCTGGTGTTGGCTTAAAGGCTTACAACAAAGCTGGTGAAGATATTACAACTACAATTTTTGCTCCAAACGGATTTATGAAAGTTGATGCTAACTACGCTGCAGGTGCTTATGAGAACTGGAAAGCTAGTGACTGGCCTAACACATACCAAAATCCAAGCTATAGTAATATGTTTGCTTGTGGTATTGCATTTGCACCACCACACTTTATTTCACGTCCAATGAGTTCTCCAAATGGAACTCCAATTAACCCAACTCCACCAAGAACTGGTATGCCATCTGGTATTATTGGTAAAGCTGTTGCTCACTCAGTAGTTGACTTAATTAAAAAAGGTCCAGATGCTAAACTTCATGAAGCATCTATGGCAGCTATGGGTGCAGCTTGTGTTGCATCTGCTGGTAAAGGTCTTTTTACAGGTCAAGCAGCGGCTATGACTGTTTATCCAGTTGTTCCAGACTTTGACAAATACCCAGGAACAGGTAGAGATACAGATTACACTTTTGGTGAAATTGGTCTTGCAGGTCACTGGATTAAACACATTTTACATCACCTATTTATATACAAAGCAAAACTGAAGCCAGGCTGGACTCTAATTCCTGAATAGGGATTAGATATTTCACATTTCTATAAAAATGATAAAAAAGGATAATTTATGAAACAAGAAGAAGTTAACTTTGAAAAAAATGACAAATTTAGTCTTACAATGATTCCAGGTAAATTTGCAACAAGCATGAGAACTTGTGTAATTTGGCAAGCAATTAGATTTGCCATTATTAACCTTAAAATGTTAGTAGTTGTAAGTAAATCGCACTAATTCAAGTAAATCTACGAGATTATTCTCGTAGAGAAACCCTCTATATCTTCCACTAAAAAGAGCCTCCAATGATAAAAGATATTGTTAAATATCCCCAAACCCCCAGCATAGAGTTCAATGCAAACGTTAGAAAATTTGATGATGAACTTTTTTCACTAATTGATGATGTAAAAGATACTCTAATTGAAAACAATTTAGAAGCACTAAGCGCGTACCAAATAAGAAGCCCATACAGTGTAATAGTGTTGAAAAATAGTGATGGAACATTTACAGAGCTAATTAATGCAACAATAGTCAGTAGGTCTGAAAAGATAACATCTCAAGAGAGAACAGCATATTTCCCAGATATGAGTGCGAAAATCACTAGAGATAAGAACATAACAGTTATGTATCAAGATAGAGATGCAGCTACTCACTACCTAAAAGCAAGTGATGAGCTCTCAATTTTACTGCAACGTAAAATAGATTACAATTTTGGCTCAAACTTTAGAGAACGATTAAGCAAAGAGGATAAAGAGAAGTTCGATATGAAATTAAGTTATGGAGTAGATGTTATTACAGACAACAGCTGCCCAACAGACTTCAATAGAGATAAGATTTTAAAAGTAATAAACATTTTATTAGCAGTAAGTCTGCTTGGTATAATTAGCTCATTTTTCTTAGCAGATGAGACATTAGCATCTATTTACATGTACGAGAACTACCTACTATCAAGTGTAGCTGGATTAATTGTAGCTTACTTTTTCTACGCACAGTACGAGGGTAAAAAATATACAAACTGCATGTCATGCCAACTAGGAAACATTATAGGTGTCGCACTACTACATGTAGTGAAAACTGCTGTACTATTTGGAACTAATTACTTTTTGGTTCAGCCTTAAAGGTAATGCTTGATCTATTTCTCTATAGTATGAGATGGAACATAGAATCAAACAATGGTAAATATCAACTGGACTGATGAAGCAAGTTTTTGGCTTAAAGATATTCATAATTATATTGCACAAGCTAGTCCTAAAATATTAAAGTTTGACTAAAAAGTAACTATTTGGCACATGCTTAATTGGTTTTTCAGCGGTGACTAACTAATCCCAGTAGCACTTCTAATTTTTTCCATCATTTGCGCTGTATTTTCTCTTGCTTTTGAAGCACCTAAATTTAAAATATCTCTTACTTCATCATGGTTATTTTCAAAGTACTCTCTTTTTACTCTATATGGCTCAAAATAGTCCCAGATAACTTCTGCTAAATAGAGTTTAAAGTGACCGTGTCCCTCACCTGGTGTTTTGTAGCGTTGTTGTAACTCTTGTAATTCATTGTCACTTAGAAATAGTTTTGCAATGTTATATACATTGCAGTTTTCATACTCTTTTGGCTCATTTACATCTACGACTTCTGTTACAATTTTTTTAACTGTTTTTAACTGTTTTTTTTGTTCACCAAAGATGTTTATTGTGTTGGAGTAACTTTTAGACATTTTTTGTCCATCAATTCCTGGAACTGTTGCTACATTTTCATCTACATAAAACTGAGGTATTTTTAAAATATCTCCATAATGATTGTTAAATTTAATTGCAATATCACGAGCGATTTCAACATGTTGAATTTGATCTTTTCCAACAGGAACTCTATCTGGTGAAAAAAGCAAAATATCTGCTGCCATCAATACAGGGTATGAAAAAAGTGAGTGGTTAGCTGCGATACCCTTTGCTGTTTTGTCTTTAAAGCTATGCGCACGCTCTAAAAGACCCATAGGTGTAAAAGATGAAAGAATCCAGTATAGTTCTAAAACCTCTTTAACATCAGACTGAACCCAAAAAGTTGATTTCTCAGAGTCAATGCCCAGACTTAAAAAGTCTATTGCTGCTTGCATAGTCAACTCTTTTAACCTTTTACCATCATTAACTGTAGTCATAGCGTGATAATTTGCAATGAATGCATACACTTCACTCTCATTTTGTGATGCAATCATATGTTTTATAGAGCCAAAATAGTTACCTACATGTAAATCACCAGAGGGCTGGATTCCTGTTAAGAGTCTCAAAAATATTACCTTTTAGGGCACCTCTAAAAACCCTAGTAACACTCAGCAATAGAGAGAAGTTCACAATCAAGGCGACTCTTTGAAGCCTTAGCCGTAGCTAAGGTTAAAAGAGTCAACGCAGAGTGTGGGCTTCTCTCTGTTGCCCTGCGGGAGGGTTCAAAAAAGCGATATGGTGTAAAACTTTTTATCACCGTAGCTATGGCTACGCCTCAAAAAAGGTTTTACACCATCTCATCTTTTTTGATTCCCTCTGAGTGTCACTAGGGTTTTTAGAGGTGCCCTTTATTCTTTTTTTGAAATTATAATGATTTTAGCTTTGAAAGCAGTTTAATATAAGAAAAAATGTGATATATTTCTAGACTTAAAATTAAATAGAGCGTGGCTCAAAACAAAGGACTTAAAATGAATACACAAATTCATGCAAAAGACATTACACTTAATGATCACACAAAATCACACATTGATTCAGCTATTGAAAGCTTTAATAAATATTCATTAGAGTTAACTAGCGTAGTTGCACATGTAAAAAAAGAGAAGTTAGGCGTAAGCGTTGAGTTCGAAATTAACATTGCTCACCAAGAACCAGTAATAATTTCACAAACAGATGACAGCCTAGACGCTGCAATCGATCTAGCAATAGAGCGTGCTACAAAAGCACTTCGTCGCTTACATGATAAAATTATTTCTCACCGTGGTGGATCTATTAAAGATTTAGCACCAGAAGATGAGAAAATAGAAGAAGAAAACTAAAAATGCAAAAGGTAAAAGTTGTATGTCCTCACTGTGGGGGCGTCAACTCTATACCCATAAAAGATAGCTACTCCAAAGCAACTTGCGGACACTGCAAAAAATCCCTCCTTGAAACAAAACCTATTAACCTAAACAGTGACAGTTTTAACAACCTTGTAGCAAATAGTGAAATACCTGTTATAGTAGATTTTTGGGCACCATGGTGTGGACCTTGTAAGATGATGGCTCCTGCTTATGAGCAAGCTGCAACAAATTTTGCATTAAAAGCTACTTTTGCAAAAGTAAATACTGAAGAGGAGCAGAACTTAGGAGCTATGTTTGCTATTAAGTCTATTCCTACCATTATTGCATTTAAAAATAATAGAGAAGTAGATAGAGTAAGTGGTGCATTAAGCGCTCAACAACTTCAAGATTGGGTTAAAAAGCTCTCATAAAAGGATTACATGTATGTTAAAAAAGTTAATTGTAGTATTGGCAGTTTTGAGTAGCACTATTTTGTTAGCTCAAGAAGATTTGAAAAGATATAGTGCAAAAGTCTATTACGGCTATGCAGATGATAGTGACTTTGGTGAAATCCTTACATTTCAAGGTAAAAAAAGCTCACTAGATACCACTATAGCGGGTTTTGATATGGGCTATATGTTTGCTCACAAAGCATTTGGACTACCTATCGATTTCTATCTGAAAGGTGGCTATTCTCGCTACTTTGAAAATGGTTATCAAGATGATTTAAATGAGCTAAATGCACTTGTAAAACTTTACTATAATATTGACTTTTATGACAACCGTGTAAGAGTTGGTTTAGGTGAGGGTGGCTCTTATGTTTGGGGTGTTCCAACCATTGAGCTATCAGAAGCTATGGAAGATTCTACAACAAATCCTAAAAACTCAAAATATTTAAACTATATAGATGTAAGTATTGACTTTGATATTGGAAGATTAATAGATGTTGAAAGCATGAAAGATACCTACATAGGCTACTCGTTAAAACATCGTTCAGGAATTTTTGGACTAATTAATGGTGTTAGAAAAGGTGGCTCTAACTACAATACACTCTATCTTGAGATGAATTTTTAATGTATAGTTGGACAGTTTGGTTTCATATTATCTCTATGGTTTCATGGTTTGCTGTACTTTTTTATCTGCCTAGACTTTTTGTTTATCATCAAGAAAACAGTGCTAATGAGGGCTTTTTAGAAGTAGTAAAAGTGATGGAGATGAAGATATACAAATATATCGGTATCCCTGCTTTTTGGGCTACAACTATTTCAGGTGCTTACTTAATCTACTTAAACCCATCTGTTTTTTCACAAGGTGGCTGGATGCATGCAAAATTAACTTTTGTACTACTTTTAGCTATTTACTTCTTCTCATTAGGTAAATTTAGAGAGAAACTTTTAGGCAATACATGTAATAAAAGTGGGAAATTTTTTAGATTTTACAACGAAATACCAACAATACTACTAATGTTAATTGTTGCTATGGTTATAGTAAAACCATTTTAGATGATTGAGAGATACCCTACAAAAAAGATATATGTTGGAGATGTTGCAGTAGGTGGCGATGCCCCTATAAGTGTTCAATCAATGACATACTCTAAAACTCATGATATTGAAGCTACTGTTGAGCAAATTAACAAGCTTCACTTTGCAGGTTGTGACATTGTACGTGTTGCAGTGCCTGATATGAAAGATGCACTAGCACTTAAAGAGATTAAATCTCGAATCTCCTTACCTCTTGTTGCTGACATTCACTACAATCATAAATATGCACTTATCGCTAGTGAGAGTGTAGATTGCATCCGAATTAACCCTGGTAATATTGGCTCAAAACAGAAGATAAAAGAGGTTGTTAAAGCTTGTCAAGAGCGTAATATTCCCATTAGAATTGGAGTTAACTCTGGCTCACTTGAAAAAGAGTTTGAAAATAGATATGGACAAAGTGCAAAAGGTATGGTCGCATCTGCACAGTACAACATTAAACTATTAGAAGATTTTGGGTTCGATAACATCAAAATTTCTCTCAAAGCTAGTGATGTTCAACGCACTGTTGAGGCGTACCGAACTCTTCGTCCTAAAAACAACTACCCATTTCATTTGGGTGTAACTGAAGCTGGAACTATTTTTCATGCAACTGTAAAGAGCGCTATTGGTTTAGGCACACTCTTGCTTGATGGAATTGGCGACACTATGAGGGTATCAATAACAGGAGAGCTAGAAGAGGAGATAAAAGTAGCACGTGCAATTTTGAAAGATAGCGGTGTTGCAAAAGATGGTCTCAACATAATCTCTTGTCCAACTTGTGGAAGAATTGAAGCAGATTTAGTTAGTGCCGTTAGTGAAATAGAGAAACGTACAGCGCATATTAAAGAGCCTTTGAATGTATCTGTTATGGGTTGTGTGGTCAATGCAATAGGCGAGGCAGCACATGCAGATGTTGCAATTGCTTATGGAAAAGGTAAGGGTTTAGTGATGGTAAAAGGTGAAGTAGTCGCTAACATGAATGAAAAAGAGTTAGTAGATTGTTTTGTAAATGAGGTAGAAAAAATGGCAAATGGTAGTAAGAAGTAGTGGAAGAGAAGCTATATAACCTATCTTTTGAGCGTTCTGTTTTATGTTCAATAATTTATGAACCTCACCAATTTGATGACATAAGCACTCAACTAAAAGCGAGTGATTTCTACTTAAGCGCTCATCAAGATATTTACGCCTCAATATTGTCACTATACACAATAGATAAGCCAATAGATGAAGAGTTTATTAAAAAAGAGCTATTAACTCAAAACAAGTTTGATGAGGGAACGCTCATTGATGTCCTCTCATCAAATCCAATTTCAAATACAAAAGCCTACATTGAAGAGCTAAAAGACAGAGCATTAAAACGAGATTTGCTAGGCTTAACAACAGAGATTAAACGTGTAACCATAGAAGAGGAGCTGCCAAGCGATGAGATTGTAGATACTGTAGAGAGAAAGCTCTACGATATTACAAAAGAGTCCTCTGGAAGTGACTTCAAAGATGCCCCAACAATTACAGATGAGACACTAGCTTACATAGAAGAGATGAGAGCAAAAGGTGATAATGAGTTAGTAGGTGTTGACACTGGTTTTAAAGAGTTAAACAAAATGACGACTGGTTTTGGAAAAGGCGATTTAATAATTATTGCTGCTCGTCCTGCTATGGGTAAAACCTCTTTTGTTCTAAATACTGCACTAAAAATTATGAACCAAGGTAAAGGTGTAGCTTTTTTCTCTCTTGAGATGCCAGCAGAGCAGTTAATGTTAAGACTACTTAGCGCTCAAACATCTATTCAACTTCAAAAACTGCGTGTTGGTAACATTAGCGATGAAGAGCAACGTCGTCTTGATGATGCAACACAAACAATTAGAAAATCTCATCTCTATGTAGATGATCAAGGCTCTGTTAACATTAACCAACTTCGCTCAAAACTTAGAAAACTAAAGTCTCAACATAGTGAAATTGAAGTAGCAATCATTGACTACATACAAATTATGAGCTCTGTTGGCAATAAAGATAGACAGCAAGAGGTAAGTGAAATTTCTCGTGGTCTAAAGATGCTAGCTCGTGAATTAGAAATCCCTATAATAGCTCTATCACAGTTAAATAGAGGCTTAGAAGCAAGAAACGATAAACGTCCAATGTTGAGCGATATTCGTGAATCTGGTGCAATTGAGCAAGATGCAGATATTATTTTATTTGTATATCGTGATGATGTCTATCTGTACAAAGAGGAAAAAGAGCGTGAAAAAGCTGCAAAAGCAGACAATAAAGAGTTTGTTAGCGAGTATGTAGAAAAAGAGGAAGAAGAGGCAGAGATAATCATTGGTAAACAGAGAAATGGTCCAACTGGTCATGTTAAACTAACTTTTCAAAAGAAGTTCACACGCTTTGTAGATAAACCAACACATAGTGGAATAGAGATTATTTACGAAAATGTCGATACAACGTCTGCACAAATGGATATGGGAGACGCCACAATGTCAATGCCTACTATATAGATGATTAAAAAAGTTGAACTCTTTTCAACTAAAAAAGAGTTTTTCACTTTTTTTATTATTGCTCTATCTATCTTCACTTTTAATACTACATGTAAATATTATGAGTACCTAGAGTTTACAAAATTTGATACGTATGAGAGTGATGCTCTTGTAATTAATCAATACAGCAAAACTGCAAAAAACCAAATTTTAAAGCTTGATATTGATGGTGTTACACTCTACTCGTCAGTCTCTAATGGTGTACGAAATATGCAAGGTCATAGAGTCCATATTCGTCTATTCTTAGATAACATTAGTTTTTTTCAATACCTCAAAGGCTTTTATGCAAGAAGCTATGTTTTAAAGCTATACCCTGAACTTTCACCTCAAATTCAACTCTCTAACTACATAAAATCTCAACATCAAAACGAATCTCTTTCTCAGATTTTTTCTGCACTATTTTTAGCAACTCCCATGAGTTCATCTCTTCAGCAACAACTATCATATTTAGGAGTAAATCATCTAGTAGCAATTAGTGGTTTTCATATTGGACTAATTTTTACAATGATTTTTTTTACACTAAAAGCAGTTACATGTAGAGCTTACAACACGTTCATACCATACAGAAATCTCAACCTAGATATGTTTGTAATGAGTGCAATAATTATTATGTTTTATATGCTCTTTTTAAACTCCCCACCATCACTTTTAAGAGCTTTTTTTATGCTAATAATAGGCTATTTTTTGTATGATAGAGGTTATAAAATAGTCTCAATCAAGACACTTTTAGTCACTGTAATAAGCATATTGGCTCTACATGTAGAGCTACTCTTCTCTATTGGTTTTTGGTTATCTGCTAGTGGAGTCTATTACATCTTTTTATTTTTAAAACAGTTTCAAATAAAGAGTAAAATTCTGCTAGCAATAAGCATAAGCATTTGGGTCTATTTGATGATGTTTCCAATATCTATTTACATATTTGAAAACTTCTCTGCAACACATTTTTTATCTGTTTTTTACTCACTAGCATTTGTTATTTTTTACCCTATAGAGTTGGCTTTACATGTAATAGGGTATGGTGGAATTTTTGATGAGCAGTTGCTTCTAGTAATTCAAACAACTTCAACTGTAAAACTTA
>JAYEGD010000147.1:0-3194 GCA_034658915.1 Campylobacterota bacterium
AGTAGCATTATGAATTTTAAAAATGGCGAATTTAACTCTTTTAAAGTAGAAATCTCTACACTGTTATGCTCTTTTTCTATGGATGCAATAGAGAAAAATATTGCTAGTTTTGCAATAGAGTGTGCTATGACTATGAAAAGAGCCGCGCTTATTGCATCTGAATTTTGTGAGGCAAATGTTGCAAAGAGAAGTCCAACTTGACCTAGTGATGAGTATGCAAAAACTCTTTTTAAATTTGTCTGTTTAAGTGCAACTATTTCCGCAACCAACATACTAATTACACCTAAATAGATTAAAAATGTTGAAAATTCAGCACTTGGTAAAAAGAGGTAAAGAATATGAAAAAATACGAATAGATACGCTTTAACAACAATTGAGCTAAAGAGTCCATTTACAAGTGTTGATGAACCCTCATAAACATCACTAACCCAAAAGTTAAGTGGGAAGATTTCTACTTTAAAACCAAAACCAATAAGTAAAAGTATTGAGATTAAAACTTTCATATTGTATGAGAGTGTCTCAAAGCTTTGTGAAATAGTAGCTAGGTTGAGTGAGCCTACATGTAAGTAGATAAGAACAATTGCTAACACTAAAAAAATAGAGGCAATTGCACCTGTTATTAGGTACTTAATTCCAGCTTCTAGTGCTGAGGGTGTTTTTTTGTATGCACTTAAAATATATGCACTAATTCCTGCTATTTCAAAAAATACGTAGATGTTAAAGATGTCACTACTTAGCACTAAACCTATGCTTGATGCTAGTAGCATATTAATTAAAATAAAGAATTTTGTCTCATTTTCATAGGCAACACTCTTTCTACATGTAATATAGTAGAGCGAAAAAAGCGTCATCATAAGAGTAAAAAGTGCAACAAATAGAAGTGAGACACTATTTACTACAAAAGATATTCCAAGCGGAGGTGCAATGGATATTACTTCCACATATGACGAGTCAAGACTAAGTAAGTCAAATGCAATGAAGAGTAAAAATAGTTGCATAAACATAGAAGCATATGCAACTGCATTTTTACCAAACTTAGCAATAATTGGAGTTGCAAAACCAAACAAAAGGGGTAGGGCGATAAAATAAATAGGACTCATTAGTTTCTCATCTCTCTCATCTCATCTATGGAGTTTCTTTTTGTTAGTTTGTAGTACTCAATTGCAAAACTAACCCCTAATGCTAACACTGCCATTCCAATTACAATTGCAGTTAAAATCATAGCTTGAGGGACAGGGTCATTCATGGCTGTAAATGTTGTGAGTCCATCGCCTAAAATTGGAGCAGTGAAGTTTTTATTGAAGCTACTGCCTATGAAAAATAGAAATACTGCAGTCTCCATAATAGCGATGCTCATAAAAATTTTAATAATGTGTTTTTGTGTTAAAAGACCAAATAGACCAACAAAAAAGAGTGTAAATGAGCCAACATCAACAACTACTTTTATAGTCTCATCTTGATTTAAAAACGTAAAAAATGTCTCAATCATCATCTCTCCTTTTTACCATATTTTGTGCAATATTACTCATTTCACTTCCTACTTTAACTCCTACAACAATGTAAATAATAGGGATAATTCCACCACTAAAAAGCATACCCATTTGAGCTATGTTATTTGGTAAAATATTGGTTAAGAAAATGTCAAACATAAGTAGTCCCATAAGTCCAATTATGACGTACGAGACACCAGAGAGTGTCTCAAAGAAAACAATTGTGGAGTGTGGAATGTGAAAGTCGCTATGACTAATTAGAAGTAAAAGTGCGCCACTAGCAACAATTACACCACCTTGAAAACCTCCACCTGGGCTTAAATGTCCATAAACCATGACATAAATTCCATAAAGTAAAATAATAGGAAAGAGTAGTTTTGCACCAACTTGAAGCATAAAGTTACTCTCAACTTTTGAACTACCCTCATGAAACTTGTTTAACATTAAACCAACACCTAGTGATGCAGTAAATAAAACTGCAATCTCTCCTAATGTATCGAACCCACGAAAATAGACAACTACAGTAGTAACGGCATTTGCAACACCCTCACTAGCGTTTAATTGCAGTAGTTGAAATCCATCTGTATCTGTTATTTTTACATTTTGAAGTAGTACATTTAAAATTGTCAGCACCAAAAGCGCACTTAAAGCTGCTCCACTAATGTATGATGTTGGTAACTCTCTTTTTAAGCTCACTTGTCACCTCCTAAATGTTTGAGTGCCATCAAAAATATTAGCGTTGCAAAACCTGCACCTATTACTGCTTCTGTAAGTGCCACATCAGGCGCACCAAAGATGAAAAATAGAACAACAGCAGATAAACCAACACCCATAAACATAATGATTGCATCGGGGAGTCTTTTTTGAATTACTGCACTAAAAGCTAAAATTATTATGGCTACAAAAATTGCGGCAATTAGAAACCCTATCACTCTTTATCCTTTGAAATATCTTTAAACTCATCTATGTTTTGAGGGTTTAAGTACGGAGTATCTACCTTATGTGAAGCTCTTGCAATTACAGAAGATGATAGAGGATTTGTTAGCAGAATAAATACTGCTAATAAAATGAGTTTAAAAGCCCATGATGGCTCAAGAAAAATAGCACCAATAATTACTAATATGGTTGCAATGGTGGTAGATTTTGTTCCAACATGCATTCTTGTGTAGATGTCAGGCATTCTTAAAAGCCCAACTGCACTTACAATGAATGCACCTGCACCTAAAAATAGAAATAGAAATCCTAAATATTGCATAATTTATATCCCTTTTTCAATGTAGCGACCAAAAATAGTTGTCCCTAAAAAGCCAATTAATCCAAAGGCTAGGGCAACATCAAGGTAGATGGAACGCTCAAAATAGATGGCTAAGATTACAAGTAAAGAGAGACTCATAATACTTATTACATCAAAAGCGATGACTCTATCGCTAAGAGTTGGTCCTTTTAAAAACCGAAAAAGGCTTAAAAATATGGCAATTAGAAGAATAATACTCAAAATATCGAACATGATTTACTCACTTTTTACTTATACTACACACTAAAAAGTGTGCTGTAAGTGCCTGACCATAATAGATGATATATTCAACAACATTTAAAAGGTTTAGATTCAAGGCGAACTTTGCTTGGCGATGCTAGCATCGTTAAGTGAAGTTCAACGCAGAAGATGAATCTTTTAAATGTTGCCCGTAGGGTGAAAAGACGAGG
>JAYEGD010000148.1:0-3183 GCA_034658915.1 Campylobacterota bacterium
ATTGAAAGTGTGACATCTCCATAACTCTCTGTTTTTATGGAACGCATCAAAAAAATATCCATCTGCTCGTGTTGGATTAGCAGTCATTAATCGTAAGTGTGTATTACCTGTTAGTGAGCCATCTATTACTTCAAATATTGCATTTGGAACACCACTTGCTTCATCAATAATCCAAGTTAAAAAAGTAGCGTGAAAACCTTGTAATCCCTCAGGTGCTTCTTTTCGTGCAGTACGTGCAACACACACGTTATCATTTGCAAAGGCGATAGAGTCATTTTTTACTGTAACTGCATCAATTAGCTCGTCAGGTAGTTTGTCACTCCATTTTCTAACCTCAGGTAGTAGAAGTCTTACAAGTTGTGGAGCAGTAGGAGCAGTAGTAGGTATCTTTGCATCAAGTTTGAATAATCCAACCCAAAGTATGACCCAACTCATCATCGCTGTTTTACCTGTACCGTGACCACTTTTAATAGCAATATCTTTATATCCTGCATCAATATCACGTAATACTGCTAATTGTTGTTTTGATGGCTCTGCTTTTAATATCTTCAACACAAAAAACTCTATTGAGTTCTTACAAGTTGCGATGATTGGTAAAAGCTCTTTAGTAATCATAATCTACTTCTCTAACTCAATAAGTGCATCTTTAAGTGAGTAATTGCCCTCAATTTTAACTTTATCGTTTAACATACCTAAGTGTCGCATCATTAGAGTCAATGTAGCGTTTGCACCTTTTGTATCTGTTTCGTGCATATCTCTCTCACTTACATTGGTTACACCCTCTCCCATACCCTCAGTAATTACTTTTTTAGTAGGTATGCGACCCATCTCAACATCAAGTAATGACATCAGGTCTTTTAGCACATTATCTGCTTTAAGCTCAACTTTTTCAGCTCTTGCATTCATTAATTCACGTATGCGTGTAGATACCTTAGTATTGCTTAGTAGCTTTGCTCCATTAACCTCTGCTGTACTTTGCTTCTTACAACTCTTATAAACTCTAAAATAAGCTTGTGTAGCATTCAAATCCACAATGTACTCACGTGCAAACATCTCGTGCCTCTTATTTTTAAGCTCACTCATTTTACTTACGCTTCCATCTCAAAACTGCTCATGTGTACCTCAACCATTTTAAACTTCTTAATAAAATTTGTCTCAGTTTCCATGTGTGTTACACCGTCGTATATATACGTAATTGTGCATTCATTCGTATCACAAGCAATAGCAGTAACTTCATGCACCTTGCCATCAATTAAGCTCTTATAGTAACTTCCAATTATAATATTTGTCTCTCTAATCATTTTTTTACTTCCTCCAATAATTTTTTACTCATAGCTGTAACTCTTACAACTTCATCTAAGCCACCACGAAATCTGCTGTAGTTTGCACCTTTAGCATCATAAAATTTAATCTCCCACTCTCCACAATCAAGCTTCTCAGCAGTTATTTTACGTGCATCTGCTATCAATTTATCCATACCCTCAACTCTCATTCATAACCTCAATAGACACAAGCACCTCATTTACTCCTTGATTTACATGTTTGCGTGTGTGCATATCAACAATTTGTGAGTCATTTTCATAACAAAACCCCTCTAGTGCATCACATAGCACCTTTTGAATAGCATCAATATCAGGTGCTTTATTGTTTGCGATTATCATATCAATACACATAGACAAAGACCCCTCTATCATCTTGTTTTGCTTCTGTTTTATGACTTCTCTTCTAATAAGTGCCTTGCATAATCTGCTCTCTTTTGAAGTGATAATTGCAGGTTTACCTTTTTTTACAATAGGTGTGTAGAGTCTATTAAGTGGTGTAATTCTCATATCTTTTAGGTACAAAGATATTTTTGGTGTTAGTCTATTCATGATACTAACCCCAACTGTTTTAAGTTTACGTTCTCAATACTCTTGCTCTCGTCATAAGCTCTAATTGCTTCGATGACTCTTTTCTCAACCTCTAAACTTGTTTGATAAAATTTCATATTCAAAATAAAGCTCTTGTAGTCATCATGTGGCTTCACTAAGTTAAGTATCTCTATTGCTTGTCTGTAGCGTTTATCAGGTTTTGCACATTGAATTAGCTTGTTAAAGTCATCTCCTGTTGCGATTGAGTGTTCAAAAACAGTCTCATAAAAACCCTCTGCGAAAATGATTATTTTTTTTGCTCTTGCTTTTAAATCTTTTGTGCTTGTATCAGGAGCATTAAACTCTTTAGCTACTGCAACAACTTTAGCAATACCGTTTAAATATTTGTATCTTTCATCAAAAAGCAATTTATAAAACTTCATCAAGTCTGCATCTGCAACATTTTTAACTTCATCAAAAATTAACTCGTATGTAAATATGTCATTAGGTAACTTCATAGCCTCAATAATTGACGTTGTAAACTCTTTTTTCTTGCTCATCTTAATACTCCAATATTTCAGCATCTTGTGTGCTTGTGTTGTTTAGTGGCATTCCATTATTTTCTTTTGTAATGTCAAAACCTTGCTCTTTCATTTCAAAAAAAGCATTTACGCTATCTCTCGTGTATTGCTCATCTTGTCTCTTGTAGCTCATATTGCTATTGCCTTGTTGCTTAGGTGGAAATAGTCCTTGCCATCCGTTCATAATGCTCATATCGATAATTTGTTGTTGAGTAGCAAAGTTGTATTGACTCAAAAAGTTAAGAAGTTTTGTAATTGGTGCAATTGCTTTATAGCTCTTATGTTCAAGCCACTCATTAAAAGCTTTTATGTTGATGTTTGGATATTCAGATAGTTTTAGCTCTATTTGAGATTTTAGAGAGTTCTTTGTTTGTTTGTTTTTTTTACTCTCTGTTGTAGTCTCTGTTGTAGTCTCTGTATCAAAAGACGTACTATATATAGGTTCGCCCTTTGGGCTATCACAGTTTTGCCCATTGGGCGTAACTGGCTTTGCCCTTTCGTCTGAACTAGCTTTGCCCTTTTCACTATTGCAATTTAGTAAATTATTTAAGACTTTTTCATACTCATCCCAATCTATTTTATAGAATGTTTGAGCAGGAATACCCTCTCTTGTAATAGTAATAAAACTAAGACTTTTGAGTTTTATTTTTGCATTTCTCAACTCTTTTTCAGTAAGCAAAGTTTCGCTTTTAATATCTGCATCCGTTTTTGTGAATTTTGTCTTTTTTAGCTAACCAATACATAAGCTGAGA
>JAYEGD010000149.1:0-3171 GCA_034658915.1 Campylobacterota bacterium
GTAGCTGAGCATCTTCACGTATTATGTGATTAGTAAGCAGTTTTACTCTTTTGTCATTTATTGTAGCAGATGTTTGAAGTGAAATATGTACTTCATAAATTAAGCCATTTACATTTACATGTACTAGTGTTGGCTCTTTTAACTCCACTACACCCTCAATACCTACTATCAATCATCATCCTCTACTGCTTCAATATTTATTGCACCAAACTCATTTTCAACAAGCATATATGTTCTGTCCGAACTACCCTCATTAACATTTAACTTTATTTCAGTTTTTGGATTAACAAGACGGTAGATAATCTCATTATGTCCCTTAAAGTAGTCTGTGCTTGTAATTTTCGCACCAAATATTTTTTCTTGAAAAACCAAGTGTTTTACATTCTCTTTTTCTAATAACGTCTTAGCGTTAGATAGTTCACCATTTAACTCTTTGTATTTCTCTTGAACATCTCGAAACTGTTTATATTTTTTCAGTATTGGAGTTGGAACTTTTATTCTGTTTTTTTGAAGTTGTACAATTTTCTTTTTAAGCTCAAGAAATGAGATTTTAGATTTTTCAATCAACTCTTCATACTCATCGGCTTCTTCTTGAACTTGCCTTATTCGTCTCTCAAGTGTCTCCACTTCTAAATTATTTTCATTTAACTCTTCTTGCAGTTGTGTAGAGTAGATAGGGTCAATTATAAACTTATTTTCACTACCTTTAAAAATACCAATTTTAATAAATTCAGATGCCTCCATTGTTACGTGCGAGCCTAATGTATTAATTGTAACTCTTTTCGCTTTTACTCTCCCACCTAGGGCTTGCTCAATGGTTACCTCTTCAGCTTCAACTGTGCCATGCTCTAATCTATCAATTTTAACACTTTTTCCAAGCGCTCTGCCCTTGTGAATTTTAATAAACATATCATCAGCTTCAATATATGACTCTTTGTGCGTTTGACCATTTATTTTAGCTTTTGATGCATGCACTTTTGCCTTAGCACCAACACCACCCTCGATGTCAATCTCTTTAACATTAACCTCTATTCCAGTTCCTACAGCGTCTTTAAAAACATCATCTTGCTTTACATTAATTGTAATATCGGAGTCGGTTCCAGCATCTATTTTACCAGTAGATTTAAAAGTAATCTCTTCAACATCCACTCTCGTATCAATATCATATTTACCACCCTCTTCTACAATATAACCACTAATATTGGCAAAAAATTTAGTAGTTTCATCATCCTCTTCTACTCTAATATTTTCAGTAAATGTGAAAGTTGGTTCATGTTCACCTCTAGGCTCTGGAGCTTCTAAAAATTTACCTCTACAGTCTCTACCACTTTTACCCTCTTTTACTTTTATGTACTCAAAAATAAGATCATCTTTATTTGTAGCTAACACAAAGCCTCTATTTGAGTAGTCAATTCGTCCATACTCATCTTCAGCGGAGTTTCTATTTTCAATATGGTTTATTAATTTGTCATCAATTGTAGGTACAATATCAACACCTTGAGCAATCAAGAGAACCTCTTTTTTAGCAAAAACCAACTCACTTGCAATTCTTACTCTTGCTATTAATGTATCAATTGTAGCATCTAAATCTTCTGAAAATAGCATTAACATAATGTTCGCACGAAGCTTTTTTTTCATAATAAAGGTTTCAAAATCATTTTTTAATTCATCATAATACTTTAAGATAGAACCAGCTTTAATTGCTAAATAGACACTTGTAACATTAGTGTTTGCTCCAATATTTGCATAAAAATGAGAAAATGCATCATTCTCAACTTTTGTAAATATCTCTATGTCATACTCTTGTTTAAACTCTAATTCTCCATCTACTAAACGCTCTCTACCTTGATACTGATCTAGGTCATCTTCATCTAAAAGTAGCCACTCTCCCTCATGCATCTCTTCTACTGAACGTGCATAAGTGCTTATGTCATAAATTAAAAAATCTAAAGTATCTACATGCACTTTGTTTGTGTGTGCAGTTCGTAGCAACTCTCTTGCTACATTGTCGGTATGAACAACTACTGGTTTAATAAGTTTAGATTTTTCTGCCATAACTCTCTACTAATGCTGTTTTAATGTCATTGAAGATTCCATAATTTTAATCTCTTCATTTGCATCAATTAAAATATCTTTCTCAATTTTAAAAACACTTTTGTCAACTTTTGTAGGATAGTCTATATTATTTAAAATATGCCTCATGGTATTTAAACGAGCTTTTTTCTTATTGTCTGAACGAATAATAGTCCATGGAGCATGAGAGCTATGAGAAGCTAGTAACATTGAGTATTTAGCAATTGTGTATTTATCCCATAGGTTTTGTGACTCTTGATCAACTGGAGATAGCTTAAACTGTTTAAGTGGGTCAGTTTCACGTTTTTTAAATCTTTTTGCTTGCTCTTTTTTAGAGACTGAAAAGTAGAATTTAAAGAGTTTAGTGCCAGAGTTTACAATCATCTTTTCAAACTCTGAAATTTCATGCAAAAACTCTTTATGCTCCTCTTGTGTACAAAAGCCCATAACAGGCTCTACACCACCACGATTATACCAACTTCTATCAAAGAAAACTATCTCACCAGCTGATGGTAGATGACTTACATATCTTTGAAAATACCACTGCGACTTCTCTACATCTGATGGCTTGTTAAGTGCAACAACACGAGCGCCACGAGGGTTTAAATGCTCTGTAATACGCTTAATCGTTCCACCTTTACCAGCAGCGTCACGACCCTCAAAAATCATTAATACCTTCTCGTTTGTATCTTTTATCGCATTTTGCATTTTTAGTAACTCAATTTGAAGCTCCTTTAGGTCTGCTTCATACTCAATTACCTCCTCTTTTACCCAAACACTAACACGCTTAGGTTTACCACTTTTTTGATTACGCTTGTTATCGTCTTCTTGCTCTTCTTTTTTCTTTCTTCTATCTGGGTGCGCATGTTCTAGTATGTCCTCACCGTCATGAATCTCTTCTATTAACATCTGCTCTTTACTCATTTTAGACCCCATTGTTTAAGAATTTTGTCTTTTAAGTGCCTGACCACAATAGATGACATATTCAACAACATTTAAAAGGTTTAGATTCAAGGCGAACTTTGCTTGGCGATGCTAGCATCGTTAAGTGAAGTTCAACGCAGAAGATGAATCTTTTAAATGTTGCCCGTAGGGTGA
>JAYEGD010000150.1:0-3164 GCA_034658915.1 Campylobacterota bacterium
AATCTCGCAGTTGCACTTATTGTGCCTCAAGAGGTTTTAACGAAGCAGATTGTAGCTTATCTTTTCACCCTACGGGCAACATTTAAAAGATTCATCTTCTGCGTTGAACTTCACTTAACGATGCTAGGCATCGCCAAGCAAAGTTCGCCTTGAATCTAAACCTTTTAAATGTTGTTGAATATGTCATCTATTATGGTCAGGCACTTAATTCCATAATCATAGCATAAAAAAGCAATATTTTCTTATTGTTACTTATCTACTCAACTATTTTCATCTTATCATTTTAATATTATAAATTATTACAATAAAAAGTTTTTTTGTTTTAGTATTTAATACTTTATTTTCAAGGATAAATATGAGCAGTAAAATAATTTTAAGTCTATTAACATTTGGTGTGATTAACTCTTATGGTGCAGATGATTTAAGCTCTATGTTCACAGATGGTAAAGTAAGTGGTCAAATTAGAGAGTTTAGTATCATAAGAACATACAGCTATTCTGATGTTGCAAAAGATGACTTTACACGTAAAGCAAATGCAATTGGTGGGCATTTAAAGTATGAAACAGCAGATTTTAAAGCTCTTAGTCTAGGAGCTGCATTTTACACAACTAATGGTTTTTTACTTCAAAGTCCAAAAGATGACTATAGAGATGTAGATCCAACTCTACTTGGTAAAGATAACGATAGCTACACTATGTTAGGTGAGGCCTATCTTAAATTTAAATATGAAAATACATCATTTAAAGGTGGTCGTCAAAAAATTGATACCCCATTAGCTGGAAGTGATGATACAAGAATGATTCCCAACTTATTTGAAGCGTACTTGTTAAGTAATAGTGACATAGATGGATTGAACTTAACGCTAGGACACATTACAAAGTTTGCACAAGGTACATTTGGTAGAGTCTATAATGGTGGAATTTTATCGGCAACATCTGGGTACTCTCTTGTAGATAGTAGAAATCAAGTAGGTGACTTTGAAAATATGGGAACATATGCAGTAGGAGAATCTACAGCTGGTGTATCAGTTGTTTCAGGAACATACAGTGGTATTAAAAATTTAAAAGTTCAACTATGGGATTACTACGCATACGACATCTTAAATGCAGTATATGCACAAGCAGATTTCTCATGGAGTTGCCTTTTAAGTAGTGAGATAAAACCATTTGTTTCAGCTCAAGCAATTAAAGAAGATGAAGTTGGTAAGAGATATTTAGGAGAGTTAAGTGGATTTTACTGGGCAGGAAAAATTGGTGCAAAAATAGAGAACTTTAAAGCATACATAGCTTACTCTCAAACAACCAGCAACTCTGCAACCAATAGTGCTGCTAAAAATGCAATTATCACGCCATGGGGTGGTTCACCAACATTTACGCAAGGAATGGTTATAAGACACTCAACTTTAGCAGGAACAAAAGCTACAAAAACTTTAGCTTCTTACAATTTCAAAAGATTCGGAGCTGATTTGTCAACTACTCTTTATCATATTGACTTTGATATGGCTGCAAACAATGGCTACACATTTGCAGACGCAAGTGAAAATGGTTTTGACATCATCTACTACCCATCTTTAGTAGATAATTTACAGATTCGTTTTAGAGGTAACTTCCCAAGAGATTTTCATGTTACACAAGCAACGCAAGAGAACACATCATGGGATGAGTACAGATTTATTGTGAATTATAATTTTTAATGGCATCTCTAAAGCTATTTGATATGTTTTTTTATGAGTAGTTTAGTATAATGGTGTAAAAAAAGGCTCTATTATTATTTTAAACAGACAACCAATACTGGAACAGTTTCGTTCATTTTATACTCAAAATAGTCCTGAAAACTTTGAAGATGCTATAGAAAAGTTTGCTATCTTTGGTGGTGAAGATTGGGGTAGCTTTGATACATCTGCTCCTATAATAGAGCTAATTGAAGATATTATTCTTGAAGATTTCAGATATATTCGCAATGACATTACAGATGTTACAACAGGAATGCCACTTTATCACTCGCTTTTAAGTGGTATTGCTATGGGTGATGCTCAAACACATACTGCTTATAAAAGAGCAAATGTTTCAAAAGAGGTTGGCGATAAGGCAATAGAAGAGCTTTGTGAAATAGGGATTATAAGAGTAGAAAAGTCTAAAAAAATCTTTACTTCATGGGATGAAGATGATGGGAAAAAAGTCTCTAACAAGCTCTACTTTGCTTCACCATTTTTACGTTTTTGGTTTGCCTTTGTTTCACCACTTTTTCAAAGTGTAAGAGATGGAAATTTTGATGAGGTACGTCAAAGGTTTGAAAATCGCCAAAGTGAATTTGTTCAACTTCCATTTGCTCAACTCTCTCATGAATTTTTAAAACTAAATGAAAAAGATGATAAAATTAAAGAGATTGGCACTTACTGGGATAATAACTTAGAGTTAGATATCTATGCAAAAACAGAAGATGGAAAAGTAGTTGTTGGTACATGTAAATACATTAACTCTAAACTTAAAAAAAGTGTGCTTACAAATCTTCAAGAATCTTGTAAAAATGCAAAAATTGATGCAGATATTTTTGTAATTTTTTCAAAAAATGGCTTCTCTAATGAGTTAAAATCACTAAAAGGTGACAATTTAAAGCTATATACTGCTAAAAGTTTTAAGTTACTACTTAATTAAAATTTCAAGGAAAATTAAATTTATGCTTAGATACAATTTTGTAACAAACAATATAAGGAAATATATATGGAACAAATAGAGACAAAAAAACCGATTTTTAAACCAAACAGAGAGCTTAGTGAAGATTCACGTATTAAAAATATGTGTGAATACCAAGCACTTCAAGATGCTGCTTTAGAAGATTATGAGGGCTTTTGGGACTCATACGCTAAAGATAAACTAGATTGGATGGAGCCATATAGTAACGTTTTAGATGAATCAAACGCTCCATTTGTAAAGTGGTTTGATGGTGGAAAACTGAATGTTTCTTCACAGTGTATTGACCGTCATTTAAATAGTCGCAAAAACAAAGCCGCAATTATTTTTGAAGGCGATCGTGGTGACAAACAGATTGTTACATATTTAGAGCTTTACTACAATGTAAATAGATTTGCTAATTTGCTTAAAAGTGAATTTAATGTTAAAAAAGGTGATCGTGTAGTCATCTATATGCCTATGATTCCTGAAGCT
>JAYEGD010000151.1:0-3159 GCA_034658915.1 Campylobacterota bacterium
TATAATATACTGCATTTCGTTGCTAGCTAAGATCAGCGTTATGTCAAGTATTTAGCTAGAGTAAAGGTTTTATTTCACACTAAACTATTTCATATAGTCACTATTGTTTTATTTTCATACCTCTCTAAACAACTAGCATCTAAATATCAATCCAATTAAGCAACTCTCCAGTCCACTAACTAAAGCTGGATATGTAAAATCAACACCTATTTGTATTTGTTTACCGCTTAATGATATTAAAAAATCTCGTATTTCTTTGGCATTATTACTATTATCATTTGCTATTTTCCAGATAAGGATACAGGCATTAGAAATTATAAGAAGCCTTTTAAATAGGGCTAAAGGTTCTGTTTGTTGCCACTCTTCTAAATTAAAGCCTGATGATTTAAGTAATTTGAAATAGTGACTTTTTTCTTTGTGTAACCTATCTTTTTTACCTCTTTTTCAAGAGGTAATTTATTTGCTAATTCGGACTGTTAAATTTTTATTATTTCTATACTCTTTTCATTATAATCAAAAGTATTCCCCCGATCCCTTGGGTAGAGGTTCATTAATTTACTGTAGAATTATTTTTATCTCTTATTGATTATCTTCATCTAAGCCTCTGATAAGGGCTATGCTAACAGATTCTATATCAACTATATGTATAATTCTTTTTTTGTATTTATTGTGTCACTCATATGTTTTGCTCTTACTCTTAGCCCTTATAGATGAGTTAGGTTTATATCTATCTTTTCTATTTTCTGATTTTAGCTCTTTTTTTAGCTCTTTTTTTTATAATCTAAATGAGAACAATCCTCTAAGGCTATGCAATGATAAACTATCTCTTTCTTTAGATGCTCAGTATTGGCTTATGTAATTCTTTTTTTGTTGTATTTGGATTATTTAGAAACCTACAGTTAGCTTGAACTTGAGTAATGGGTTCAGTTCCTAGCAGCACTTTTAACCATTACATCAAATCTTTTTTTAAACGAAGTTCAATATTTTCCAAACTTTTTCAGTTTTAACTAGTAAATTCTATACCTTTTTATTGTGTAGATTAGGTATGTTTTTTTATCATTTTCATTTC
The DNA here is from genome assembly GCA_034658915.1 of Campylobacterota bacterium. Lineage (GTDB taxonomy): Bacteria > Campylobacterota > Campylobacteria > Campylobacterales > Sulfurimonadaceae > JAYEGD01. Next base: position 1,070 of record JAYEGD010000151.1, read on the forward strand.
ATAGGGTTAATAATTTGATATAACATATTAGTAACTAGTAAAAAAACATTTACTACACAACAAAATCACCATGCTATTTACAAATATAGTCAATTAGACCATTCACTATTAACAGCGCAAACCTAACTTATCATCACATATTGTAGTTCTGATTCATTCTTATGGCTTCGCATGAAGTATTGTATCATTATTTTGTTAAAAAAAGAATTATAAATTATAGAGAAGTACCCTATCAAGTACCCTGATGATTTCTTAAGCGTATTTATTAGTTCAAAAAGTCTTTGAAAGCTCGTATTTTAGGGGTTTATAAATGGTGGGTTCTGAGTGACTCGAACACTCGACCACTCCGTTATGAGCGGAGGGCTCTAACCAACTGAGCTAAGAACCCATTTATAAAGAGATGGAATTATACTTTTTTAATTCTTATAAAAAGCTTTTAGTTCCTCTTACATCGTACATATCTACAAATCTAAATGCTAATAAGTTTTCTAAAACTGCAATTAAAATCATAAAAGTCACAAAACTACTTCCTCCATAGCTAAACATTGGCAATGGTACTCCTACAACTGGGGCAAAACCGATTGTCATAGCGATATTTACTCCCATATATATAAAAATCATAAATGCAATAGAAGAAGATACTACTTTAATGTACCAATCATCGCTCCAGGAGGCTATGAAGAGTAAGTGTAATATAAAAAGTGCGTAGAGTGTTATTAATAAAAATGCGCCAATAAAACCAAAGCGTTCAACAACATAAGCGAAAATAAAATCACTTGAGGCAATGGGTAGGAATTTCATCTGTGTTTGTGTTGCTGCTTCTTTGCTTTTTCCATTCAGACCACCTGAGCCTATTGCGATGATTGATTGTTGAACATGATATGATGGTTTTTCAGATATAAAGTCATTAATTCTCTTCTTTTGATAATCATGAAGTTGTGTGTAGAGTATAGGCATCGAAATAATAAATCCAGTCACTAATACTGCCCATATTTTCCAATTTACACCAACAATAAAGAGTGCTCCAACACCTATTAAAAATAGAATTAATGCTGTTCCTAAGTCTGGCTCTTTTAAAATTAGAACAAATGGTAGAGCGATATAGGCTGTTAATTTTAAAAAATCTTTTAACTCATAACCATTATAAGATGGTGGTTTTTTTGAAATTAAATATGCAAGCATTAAGATTAGTGCTGGTTTCATAAATTCTGATGGTTGGATTGTAAAGTGTATAAGAGGTATCTCTATCCATCTTTGAGCACCTAGTCTTGTATGACCAAAAAACTCTACACTAATAAGAAGTAAAATAACAGACCAATAAAAAAAAGGAATAAGCCAATTAAAGCGCCTAATAGGTAAGAAAAAGACTACAAAAAATGACACAATCCCCACACCTACGTAAATCATATGTTTTTTTGCAAGCACTGGATGTATCTCTGCTATGAGCCATCCAGAAAATACTACCAATGGAATGATAAAAATAATTGTAGGTATGTCAAAATGTGTTAAAATACGTCTATCAATACCCCACACAATCTATCCTTTAAGTTTTTTTGGGTTCATTGTAACATATTAAAGGACAAAATTGAATAACGAAAACCAAACTATAGATGTAGATGCTGCTCTTAGATTAGATACGTTCATATCTCAAAAATTACAACACACTCGCAATCAAGTTGCACAACTAATAAAACAAGACGCTGTATATGTTGATGAAAAATTGTGTACAAAAAGTGGACTAAAATTAAAAGTAGGACAAAAAGTAACTATTTACTTTCCTAAAGCAAAAGTTACAGCTCCTATGAAAATAGATTTTGATGTTGAAGTTTTACATGAAGATGATGATATCTTAGTAATAAATAAACCAAGTGGTTTAACTGTTCATAGCGCACCATCTGTTAAAGAGGCAACGCTTGTTGATTGGCTAAAACATAAAGGTATCGCTCTTTCCACAATCAGTGGTGAAGAGAGACATGGAATTGTACATAGGTTAGACAAAGGTACAAGTGGTGTAATGGTTATTGCTAAAAATAATGAAGCTCATGAAGCGCTATCTTTACAACTACAAGACAGAAGCATGGGAAGATATT
>JAYEGD010000152.1:0-3147 GCA_034658915.1 Campylobacterota bacterium
TTTAAAAGATTCATCTTCTGCGTTGAACTTCACTTAACGATGCTAGCATCGCCAAGCAAAGTTCGCCTTGAATCTAAACCTTTTAAATGTTGTTGAATATGTCATCTATTATGGTCAGGCACTTATAATTTTTACTTATCAAAAATAACCAAATAATAACTCTATTACAACTGTTGTAATCTGATTAAGCGCATATTAATTTCTATTTACTTATTATTACGCCAATTACGTAATTAAAAGGTGTTTTATGGGAAAAATATTAATAGTTGATGATTCTAATCTAATTCGTTCTGTTGCAGCGGACGCTGCACGTGAAGCTGGACATGAGCCAATAGTTGCTGAAAATGGTCAAGAGGGGTTAAATATGCTAGCTGAGTATAAGTTTGACTTGATTTTTAGTGATGTTAATATGCCTGTAATGGGTGGTTTGGAAATGGTTGAAAATATAAAGCAAGAGGATGCTTACAAGTTTATACCAATTATTATGCTTACTACTGAGTCTAATCCTGAGTTGAAAGCGCGTGGTCAAGAATTGGGTGTTAAAGCGTGGATGTTAAAACCATTTAATAAAAAAAAGTTTTTTATGGCGGTTAAAAAGCTGATAGCTTAGCGAAAGTGGGTTTTAAGTATGGAAATTAAAAAAGATGAACTAAATATTTATGAAGTAGAAGCACTTAGTGCTGAGTTAGTTGAAGCTCTAAAAGGTGATGAGCTAATCATAGATATGAGCAGTGTAAATAGAGTAGATATGAGTACAATTCAGCTTTTTATTTCTACTAAAAAGAGTTGCGATGAAGTCTCTAAAAAATTTGAACTACAAAATGTAAATCCTGAAGTTGCAACAATATTTAAAAGTTGTGCTTGTGACTTTTTATTAGGAGATACAGATGACTGATGAATTAGAACTCTTTTGTGAAGATGTTGATGAACAGTTAGGCTTTATGGAGGACGCGCTTATTCAAATGCAAGAAGATGGTGTTGACATGGAGGCTATTGGAGCACTCTTTAGAGCTATGCATACCATTAAAGGTACAGCTGGTATGTTTGGGTTTGATGAAGTTGTAAGTTTTGCACATGTTGCAGAGAGTTTGCTTAGTGAAGTTCGTGAAGAAAAAGTTACATTAACGGAAGATATGATAGATACTTTCTTACATGTAAAAGATCATACTCAAAAACTTATTGACTTAGCAATTGCTCATGAGAGTATGGATGAAGAGACTAAACAAAAAAATGACTCACTTCTCTCAACACTAAAAACTTTTATGCCTGGTGCTAAAGTGCAGAAGAGCAGTGTAAAAGTTGAAGAGCAAAGTAGAAATTTAGATGAAGAAGAGAGTTCAGAAGCGTTATGGCATATCTCAATTAGATTAAGTCCTAGGTTTTTCTCTACTGGAATGGATATTATTAATATAATCAGTTTCTTCAATATGCTAGGTAAAATTGAGAAGCTGATACCTATTACATGTAATGTACCTAATTTAGAAGATTTAAATCCGTTAGAGGCTTATGTTGGATTTGAAATTAAGTTTTTAAGTGAATCAACTTATGCAGATATTGAAGAGATATTTGAGTTTGTTGTTGATGATGTTGATGTACATATCTTTAGAAGCAATGATGTAGATATGTTAAAAGCATTGGTTGATTACTCAAAAGATAAAGAGAGCTTAAAAGATACGCTTATTAAAAATGGGTTTTATAGTGAATCTGACTTTGAGTTAAAAGTGGTTGAAGAAGTGGTTAAAGAGGTTGTAGAACCTAAAATTGAAACTCCTACTAAAGAGGTTAAAAAAACAAAAGAGAGTGAAAAACCTACTGTTGCTAAATCTAATAAAAAAGATACTACACATAAAAACTTCTCATTAAGAGTGGATTCTAGCAAGATAGATCACTTAATTAACCAAATATCTGAAATGGTTATCGCTAATGCTAAAATATACCAAAGAGCAGATGTTTTAGATGATAGTGACTTAAGTGAATCAGCAACAATTATGAGTGATATGCTTGAAGATATACGCTCAGGCGTTATGAATATTCGTATGGTTCAAGTTGGAGATAGCTTTAACAAATTTAAACGTATTGTTAATGATACATCTAAAAAAATTGGCAAAGAGGTTAACTTTAGTATTGTTGGTGGAGAGACTGAATTAGACAAAATGGTTGTTGAAAAAATATCAGACCCATTAATGCATATGCTAAGAAACTCTATTGACCATGGTGTTGAGATGCCAGATGAGCGTGAAGCAAAAGGAAAAGCACGTCAGGGTAATGTTACTCTTAGTACATACCCTGATGCTGGAACTATTGTTATTGAGGTTCGTGATGATGGAAAAGGTTTACCACGTGATACTATTTTACAAAAAGCAATTAATAGTGGTTTAGTAAAAGAGAGTGATAACTTAAGCGATAAAGAGATATATAATTTGATCTTTGCAGCTGGATTATCTACAGCTGAGAAAGTTTCAGACATATCTGGTCGTGGTGTTGGAATGGATGTTGTAAAGCGTAATATTGAAGATTTACGTGGAACTGTTGAGATTAACTCAGCACCAGAGGAGGGGAGTCTTTTTACTATTAGACTACCACTTACGCTAGCAATTATTGATGGCTTTTTAGTTCAATCTGGAGATACTAAATATATTATTCCTTTAGAGATGATTCAAGAGTGTATTGAGCTAGATGACAACTTTAAAAAACATATGAATGGAAATGAGTTTATTAATTTAAGAGACTCAATTTTACCTCTTTTAGATATTCGTGACTACTTTAACGAAGCAGAATCGAAAACACAAAGAGAGAATGTTTTAGTCGTTAAGTATGGTGATTACAAAATGGGAATGATGGTAGATGAACTTTTTGGAGAGTTTCAAACAGTTATTAAGCCATTAGGTGAAGTGTTTAAAAATGCACCTGGATTAAGTGGTGGAACAATACTAGGTAGTGGAGAGATAGCACTTATTTTTGATATTCCAAAATTAATGGAGTATAAAATTAGAAAAGTCAGTTAAGCGTCTGTGCCTATTTAAGTGCCTGACCATAATAGATGACATATTCAATGAAAAGAGAAGCTATAAGCTGTGAGGCAAAATCTCGCAGTTGCACTTATTGTGCCTCAAGAGGTTTTAACGAAGCAGATTGTAGCTTCTCATT
>JAYEGD010000153.1:0-3145 GCA_034658915.1 Campylobacterota bacterium
TTTAAAAGATTCATCTTCTGCGTTGAACTTCACTTAACGATGCTAGCATCGCCAAGCAAAGTTCGCCTTGAATCTAAACCTTTTAAATGTTGTTGAATATGTCATCTATTATGGTCAGGCACTTATCTCCATGTTACCTTATTAAGACTTTTTTAGCATAATAGTATTTCTATTATTTGTTTTTATAATATTAAAGCTTAGCTGATTAGCCACATTTTCAAATGTACTCATATTGAAAAAACCAATGTGTGTAATGTCTCTAATGTACCACCACTTTAAAAACTCTTCAACACTATTAGGATGAAATGCACTCATTAAAAGCAGGTACCCACCACTTCTTACATGTAGTGCTAACTCTTGCAAAATTTGCATAGGGTTTTGAAGATGCTCTATTACTTCAGTTGAGACAATTAAATCGTAAACTCTATCTTCATAGACTTTTTTTGGAAAATAGAAGAGGTCGTATCTACTACATGTAATAGAGTTTTTCTCTAGTAAAATAGGCAAAACTTCACCCTCCCCACATCCAAAATCTAACGCAGTTTTAATCTCATCATTAAATGGTGCTACAAACTCTTCTATTAACTCTTCAAACATTTTCACATACCCTAGTGATTCAAAATTGTTGTGATGTTTGTCATAATGCAACTTCTCTTTTGTAATATCAATATAGAACTGTTTATCTAAAAATATATAACTACATGTAGAACATTGATGGTATATTTTTTTGGTTTTTTCATCTAAAATTTGTGATGTAGTGTTGTTGCATATTTTACATGTAGTCATAAAATTCCTTAAAAAATGTAGTCTATGTAGAGTCTTGAATCTATAAAGTCTGAAGTTAAGTTACTAATTGCTATCTTTAATCGCTTATATCTTATGCATAAATAGTGCAAAGAAGTGTTAAAAAAAGAACTATTTTTTGCATAGAATTGACTCTTTTAAGATTAATTTTTTTAATGAAATAGTATCTAAAGTTACTTATAATTTAAATATTTTTCACTATAATCAATTTTTTAAACAAGGAAATAGTTTTGTTAATAGATAGTTTTGATAGAGAAGTTAATTATTTAAGAGTCTCAGTTACCGAGAGATGTAACTTTAGATGCCAATATTGTATGCCAGAGAAGCCTTTTTCATGGGTTCCTAAAGAGAATATTTTATCTTATGAGAATCTTTTTGCATTTATTAAAGTTGCAATTGATGAGGGTGTGACAAAGGTTCGCATTACAGGTGGAGAGCCACTTTTGCGTGAAGAGTTAGACACCTTTATTGCTATGATAGGCTCTTACGCACCACACGTTGATTTAGCCATGACTACAAATGCTTACTTGCTTAAACCTGTTGCACAAAAACTTTATGACGCGGGACTTAGAAGAGTTAATGTCTCAATTGACACTTTGAAAAAAGAGGTTGCTCACTCAATTGCACAAAAAGATGTTTTAAAAAATGTTTTAGAGGGAATTGAGGAGGCTTTGAGAGTTGGGTTAAAAGTTAAAGTGAATATGGTTCCTATGAAAGGTGTTAATGATGAAGAAGTTCTTGATGTTTTAGAGTATTGTAAAGAGCGTAATATGGTGCTTCGTTACATTGAGTATATGGAAAATGTACACGCATTAAGTCACATAAAAGGGATGGTAAGTGAAGAACTTTTAGATATTATTCATACAAAATACGCAACAGTAGATGAGGGGTTTGATGGTCACTCACCATCACACTACTACAAAACAGATGATGGTTATGAGTTTGGAATAATAGAGCCACACAAAGATGACTTTTGCTCTACATGTAATAGAATACGTCTAAGTGCAGAGGGGTTGTTAATTCCATGTTTGTACTTTGATGAGGCACTAAGTATTAAAGATGCAATTAGTGCAGGTAATATTGAAGAAGCTACACAAATTTTAAGAGACGTAATTCGTGATAAGCCTGAGAAAAATCGTTGGGGAGATGAAGATGGCGAGCAATCAAATAGAGCTTTTTATGAGACAGGTGGCTGATTTATGAGAAGTTTAAAAGAGCTGATATTATGGTTTGTTCTCATATTGGCAATCTTATCACTAGGGCGTGTAGTACTCTTTTTTACATACTTTGAGAGAGTAGTAAATAGTGGTGTAGATTGGTGGTGGATGTTTAGTTATGGTCTTAGAATGGATAGCATTGTAGCCTCTATTTTGAGCATAATTCCAGCACTTATTATGTTTACATTTCCACGTTTTTTAAAAGCTATTGGAAGCATTTTTTTACGCTACTACTACTTAGTTGTTCTTTTACTTGTTATCTACATAGAGAACGCTACATTTCCATTTATTGCAGAGTTTGATGTTCGTCCTAATGAAATTTTCATAAACTATCTTGAGTATCCAAAAGAGGTATTTGGAAATATTTGGGCATCTTACAAGTTAGAACTTTTTATTAGTTTTGCAATGATGGCTTTAGCTGGTTATCTGTTTTTACAAAAAAGCAGAGGAAGATTTGAGGCTATTTTTGAAGATAAGTATTGGCAAAAAATAGCTCTTCTTATTCCTGTTGCTGCAGTGCTTTTTTTAGGAGTACGCTCATCAATTGGTTGGAGACCTGCTAATATTTCTGACGCTGTTTTTACCTCTAACCATCTTGTAAATGAGATAACTAAGACTTCACTATACTCTATTGGTTACGCATACTATTCACAAAAAAAGCATAGTTCAAATGTAAAAGGACTTTATGGGCAAAATGATCTAAATAGCTCTATAGAAATTGTTAAAAACTACCTCGATATTAACTCTACAAATGAGTTAATTCCTTTTTTAAGAGTAGAAAAGAGTCATTTTAAGAGTGAAAAACCAAAAAATTTAGTGATATTTTTGCAAGAGAGTTTAGGCGCACAGTTTGTTGGAGTGCTAGGAGATAAGCGTGGATTAACTCCAGAATTTGACAAATTGAGTAAAGAGGGCATCTTGTTTACCGACCTTTACTCCAATGGAACAAGAAGTGTAAGAGGAATTGCAGGAGTTGTAGCTGGATTTTTACCAGTAGCAGGTCAAGGTGTTGTAAAAAGAAATAGATCTCAAAGTGACTTTTTCACAGTTGCATCGCTTCTTAAACCTTATGGTTATTACTCTAGTTTTATCTACGGTGGAGAGAAGCGTTTTGACAATATGGC
>JAYEGD010000154.1:0-3113 GCA_034658915.1 Campylobacterota bacterium
GTTTCCAATATCTATTTACATATTTGAAAACTTCTCTGCAACACACTTTTTATCTATTTTTTACTCACTAGCATTTGTTATTTTTTACCCTATAGAGTTGGCTTTACATGTAATAGGGTATGGTGGAATTTTTGATGAGCAGTTGCTTCTAGTAATTCAAACAACTTCAACTGTAAAACTTACTTTTATATCTACACCCTTAATAATTGGTTATGCAGTGCTATCTTTAATCTCTTTGTTTAGTAAGAAGCTCACTCTTTTCACGCTCTTATTTGTGATTGCAATACAGATAAAAGCGGTTCAGTGTTTAGCATAGTTTTAATTTATATATAGATAGATACTTTGTGAAAAATCCACACCTAAAATATTTACCCATTGTGTATCAACAATTGAATAATTATTTAATTACAAACATTTCTGGTTTGTAACTATCAGCTATTTGTTGTCTTGATTTATAATATGTTTATACCCAAAATATAAGACCATTATTATACCTATTAAAATGACAAAAAATCCAATCATAACATTTAAAGAAGGATTGATATTCCACATAAATTTATCAATCACTCCAGCCCATATCACACTCAAAAATGCTAATGGCGTGACAATTCTAGCAGGAGCTTTAGCAATAGCCACAGTAACTGCCACTTGATAAATCGTACCAAATAGACCTACTGCAACTAACAATAGCAACTGCTCATGACTACTAGGCCATTGCCAATAAAACAGACAAACAATGCCAGATATTAATGAACCAACAGCATAATAATAAAATAAAATTTGCAAAGAGCTATCTGTTTTACTCAGTATCCTAACTTCTAAAAAAGCAATGGCTGCGAGAAAACCAGCTCCTAAAGCTAGAAGTGAACCTATGTTTGAAAATATATTGATAGATGGATTAAGAACAATTGCCACACCTATAAATCCAATAGCGATTGAAATCCAAACACTAAGATGTGTTTTAGTTCTCAAAAATATGAAAGATATTAAAGGAATAAATAGCGGAGCTGTAGAACCTAAGAGAAGTACAGATGTCAATGGTGCAAGGGTGAGTGCTTTAAAAGTTAGCGCTAATGCCGCTAGAGCAGTAAGTATTCTAACTGCATAATGAAATGGTTTATTTACCTTAAATTGAAACTTTTTACTTAATAAAACTAATGGCAAAATAGTAAAAAAACTAAAAATAAAACGAAAAAATATTAAGATAGGTACAGAAACATCTGAGCCAATTATCTTAACAGATGCACTCATTAGAGCAAAGGAGATAGAAGCAAGAATAGCTAAACTTATGCCAACTATTAAATTTTTTGAACTCTCTTGCATTCCCTAATCATCACTTCGAGAGTAGTAACCTACAAGCTGTGCAGTTTGCAAAATATTGTCTTTAATATCTTTAAGAAGTTCTTCTTTTTCAACATCTCGTGTGTAATCTAAAACTACATTTAGTGCATAAATTGTAAAGAGATACTTATGAACCTTTGTATTAGATGGAGGGCATGGTCCAATGTATCCGAATGTACCTCTTGTTGTTAAACCATGAGTTCCTCTACCCGCTACCTCTTTTACTTTTTCGATATTTTCTTCTAAAGAAGTGAGTGATGCTGGTATATTGTAAAGTATCCAGTGATCAAACACTTTTCCAATTATTTCAAGAGCGTCAGGGTCATCCATCACTAGTACAAAACTAGCACAACTAGAGGGTACATCACCCCATGACAATGCAGGTGAAATATCATCACCATCGCAAGCATATTTTTTTGGAATATGCTCATTATTATTAAATGTGTTACTTTTTAATATCATGCTTCTACCTTTGATTTAAAATCAGCACTAGATGTTTTTATTTTTCTACTCATAATATTATCTCCTATTATCGTCTTATTACTTTAACATTTTGGAATAAAAACTTGTTTGTATTTGGTTGCTTTTACTGGAGACATTATATGGTTACGAGGTTTTGTTATATAAGTTGTATCTTTAGTTTTTTACCCATAATGTTAGCAAAAGTTTGAAGTGTTGAGAGTCTAATATCTTGTGCATGGTTCTCTATTCTTGAAATTGCTGATTTTTTAGTATGCATAGCTACTGCAACGTCTTCTTGTGTTAGCCCAGTTTCTTTTCTAGCATGTTTTAACATTTCACCAATTTTAAACTCTTGATATCCATCATCAAAATTTAAAGCAAACTCAGTATCACTTTTTTTTCTTTTATCAATATATTTTTTTAAATCACTCATCTTATTCTCCTCGTGCTGCATATTAACATAAATGTGAACTTTTATCAAGTGTGTGATTTAGTAGATAACGGTAGTCGTTATTTACTCATTTCAGTTCTTGGATGTTGAAAATCTATTAAAACACCTTCATTTGAAATTAACTCAGGCACTTACAATAAGCATTTTATAACTCCTTAGATATAATATTACAAAAATAGAGGGAAAATATTATGGGCGCTGTTGATTATTTACCACATTATACTTACGATGACTATAAAAATTGGGAGGGGAAATGGGAACTTTACAATGGTTTACCGATTGCTATGTCACCCTCTCCTATGATTACTCATCAAGCTATAGCTTATTCGTTAGCAAGAGAGTTAGGTAATAACATTAATGAGTGTGAAAAATGTTTAGTGTTAGGTGAAGAGGATTGGAAACTAAGTGACGATACTATTCTTAGACCAGATGTTGTTCTAATCTGTAATGAACCTAACGATTCATACATTACAAAAGCTCCAGAGATCATAGTTGAAGTTATCTCAAAATCTACCGCTAAAAGAGATGAAACATATAAGTTTGAAACTTATGAAAAAGAGAAAGTAAAATATTATATCATTGTTTATCCTGATGATTTAAAAGCAAAAGTTTATAAATTAAAAAATAGTAAATATGATAAACAGGGTGATTTTTCAAAAGAGAGTTACTCTTTTGAAGAGACTTTATGCAAAGCCAGTATAAATTTTGAAAAAGTTTTTAAGCGTTTCTTCTAAGTAAGTGCCTGACCATAATAGATGACATATTCAACAACATTTAAAAGGTTTAGATTCAAGGCGAACTTTGCTTGGCGATGCTAGCATCGTTAAGTGAAGTTCAACGCAGAAGATGAATCTTTTAA
>JAYEGD010000155.1:0-3043 GCA_034658915.1 Campylobacterota bacterium
TTATGGTATCTATTTACATACTCTATAGGAATTGGTGTAGAGTCCCACACTAAACGTTCATATAACCATGCTGACTTCTCATCTTTTGTTAAATAATCTCTTAAATCTTTTCTAAAAATAGCACTTTGAAATAGCACTAACATATCATTAACTAATGCCGCTTTTGTAGAGCTTTGAGCTTTTATATTAAATTGAAGTTTTAACCCTAGCGTATTAATATTTTTTACAATACCTTTTAAAAAATCATATATCTCATTTTTAGTAAGATCTTCAATAAAACTTTTTAAATCCCCTATATCTAACTCTAAAAAATCCATCATTTATCCTAAAATATACTCTAAATCAGCACTAGAAAGCTCTTTTAAACCACCCTCATCGCCACTGATAATCATATCGCTCATATCTTGTTTTTGAGATTGAAGCTCCAAAATTTTCTCCTCAATTGTCCCTTTTGTAATCATCTTGTAGCTAAAGACTCTATTTTTTTGTCCCATTCTATGAGCTCTATCTACTGCTTGATTTTCAGCAGCTTTATTCCACCATGGATCAAATATAAAGACATAATCTGCTTCAGTTAAATTAAGCCCTACTCCACCTACTTTTAGTGTCATTAAAAAGAGTTTGTACTTCTCATCATTTTGAAACTTCTGCACCAACTCAGACCTATTTCTCGTACTTCCATTCATAGTTAAATACTCATAGCCTAACTCATCTGCTTTTGATGCAATCAAATCAAGTGAGCCTAAAAAGTTTGCAAAAATCAACACTTTATGATTGTTTAAAATAATATCCTCAAGCATCTCAAAAAGTGACTCAATTTTAGATGATACAATGGAGTTTTCGCTCTTTAACTCTGGTGCAGAGGCTATCTGTCTTAAGTCATTAAAAGCTTGTAAAATTACAAATTTTGAGCTGTTTATTCCATTTACTGCTATTTGTTTGTCTAAAATTTGCTTGTAGTAATCTCTTTTTTGCTCATAAAACTTTTTATGTTTTTCATCCATATCAACATATACAACCTGCTCCTGTTTTTCAGGTAAATCTTTTAGTACATCTTTTTTTAGTCGTCTTAGTAAAAATGGTGAAATTTTAGCTTTTAAAACTTTTGCAATATCTTCATTTACCTCTGCTTGAATTGGTACTGCGTAGTCTCTTTTAAAATCATTTAGTGTTGAAAAGATTCCTCCGTTAATAAATCTAAAAAGAGAGAAAAGCTCAAACAGTGAGTTCTCAATAGGTGTTCCACTAAGTGCAAACTTATGCTTTGCTTCTAAAAGCATTACAGCTTTTGAAATTTTAGAATCGATATTTTTAATATTTTGAGACTCATCTAAAATTATTGTGTCAAACTCGTAATCTCTTAGTTTTTCAATATCATTTCTCACAATTGCATAAGTTGTTAAAACTACATTATGATTTTTTAACTTTTCAAGTGAGCGCTCACTGGAGTAGTACATGTAAAACGATATTGATGGGTTAAACTTCTTAAGCTCATTTTGCCAGTTGTTAAGCAGGCTTCTAGGCATTACAATAAGAGATGGTGTTTTACTTTTTGGATAGATAAATGATAGTAGTGTAATTGCTTGTAGTGTTTTTCCAAGTCCCATATCATCAGCTAAACATCCACCAAAGTTATTGTCATATAGATATTTCAACCACCTTGCACCCTCTTTTTGGTAATCTCTCAAATCAACATTTTCAAGTTTTGGAAGTCTCGATTTTGATGACTTTAATTTGTTAAAACCGTTATAAAAATCTCTTGAGTTTTTAAATACTTTTTGCTCTTTTTTTGTAATTAACTCCTCAATTTCTGGTAAATCGAAAAATGAAACCTTGATTTTTTGACCATCTTTTTTGAAAATTCTCTCAAGCCTTGCAATATATGACTTATCTACAATAGACTTATCTCCATTGCTTAGTGGAATATATGAGTGCTTTTTGTACAAATTAATCATATCGAAAATATCAAAGCTCTCTTCACCAATATTTACACTAACATCTCCACTATCTAAAAAATCAATCTTATCTTTAAATGAGACATTGAGTGATGGCTGTGTTGTGCTGTATTTATATGACTTTAGTTTTTCACTACCAAATAGCTCACACTTTGTAATAATTGTTTGAAGATTTTTTAAAATAAACTCACGAGATAGCTCCTCTTCAATTATAAAAAGACCATCCTCTTCACTAAAGTTACTACTCTTCATAGCTCTCTTTAGTCTGTTTAAATTTTTGAAAATTGTTCCATAAATCTCAAAAACTTCACTAAAATCGCACTCACTTACTATTATTGATTTTTCTAACTCATTAATTAAAACTATTTTAGTTATGTTAAAGTCATTAAAAAACTCTGGACTTAACTTTCCAACAGTTGCAGATGTTCTTAAAACCAACTCATTATCAACTGTAATTTTTTCAAAAATAACTGCGGCTTTTATCAGTTTTGACTCATCACTCTCTTGAACTATATAGTTCTCATATTTGATGTTAATATTTTCAAAATATGTCACTAGTATTGTTAAGAACTCCTCTATCTTATCTAGCTCTACTAATGTATTAAAATCATAAATTTTACTAAAATTTTCACCAATATCATAAATTTGTTTAATCGTTGTTCCAATTAATGCATAGCTTGATGTAATAAATTTAAACTCATCTTCACTTTGAATAGATGGAAAAACTACAAATTTATCCTCTTTTTTTATTACATGTAAATCAAGTTGAGAGACTCCAACTTCAAAACTAATAGCTTCATCTTTACATGTAAAGAGTTTATCATTTTGTCGTAAAAGCTCAATTAGTCTTGGATGTTTATGTAGGTATATGTGAGAGCTATCTGACTCCCAGCTGATATTAAAAAACTCCTCCTCCTTACACTGCTCTAAAAGTTGTAATATCTCTCTATCAACACCATTATATACCCTGTAATCTACTGTTAGAATTGGCTTTAGTTTTGTGTCACACACTTCAATGTATGCACCATTATCATCAAAATTAAGAATGTATTTAAAAGAGCTCTTCTCTTTAGCTCTTGTTAAAAAGC
>JAYEGD010000156.1:0-3017 GCA_034658915.1 Campylobacterota bacterium
TGCAAATGCTGCGATTTGTCCCTCTGAAATGCTATTATCTGCAATACCTTTTACAAAAAACTGAATCTCTTCTTTGCTTAGTTTGTGTCCATCTCTTTTTTTACGAATTATCTCTTGTGTTAAGTACATGTAGTCTCCTAAAAATTATATTTTACTGTTAAAATTATTCCATCTTGATAGGTTGCTTCGCCTAGCTTGTAATCTGCATAACGGTACTGAACTCCAGCAGTTATTGACTCAATTGGTAGCCACCAAGCACTAATTGCACCATTTGTTCCATAGCTTCTTCCATCACCATTTGGTGTTCCATCAATGTTTTGATAGTGTTTTTTATCTCTTGCAAACTCAAACTCATGCCACTGAGCAAGTGCAAATTTTTGTGTTGAAATGTTGAAGTTGTAGTTAAATGTCCAACCTGTCATATAGCCATTAAAACCTGTATAGCCATTGCTGTTTTGGTAATGCGTACCTAAAAATGGGCGTATCCAAAAGTTTTTTGTTGTGTATTTATATGCAAAACCTGTTACTAAGTTGTTTACATAAAAAACTTTAGAATCAAGAAAATAGTCTTGAATATGAACCTCAAAATTACTATCAAGAATTTTAATATCTATAATTGGTTTAAAAACAACACGAATATCATTTGGTGGCGCGTTGTCCCACGCTTTGTTGGGATTCTCAATATCAAAGAAAAAGTATGTCTCTCCCCAATCAAAACCTGCACCACCCTCTAACTCTAAATAGTAGAAGTTATTTTTTCTATTATCGATACGATTTTTAGTAGCTTCGCTCCATGCAAGGTAGTTTAAACTTGTATCTAAAAATGAGTAAGTTGGCTTAAACAAAGAGTCACTAGCGCTCAATGGTATAGCCAATAGAAGTGCAAGTAGTATCTTTTTAATCATCAACAACGCTCTCAAGGGCAATATGTAACATCTCATTAAAAGTTGTTTGACGCTGTTCAGAAGTTGTTGCCTCACCTGTTCGTATATGGTCTGATACTGTAAGAATAGTTAAAGCGTTAGCACCATATTCACTAGCTACTCCGTAGAGTCCTGCGGCCTCCATCTCTACACCTAATATGTTGTATTTCTCTAAAATATCAAACATTTCGGTGTCTGGCGAGTAGAACAGATCTGCTGAGAAAATATCTCCTACATGTACATCAATATTGAGTTTTTTTGCATTATTAACTGCTTGAGATAGTAGGCAATAGCTAGCAGTTGCACTAAAGTCATACCCTTTAAAACGAGTACGATTTACATTAGAGTCTGTACCAGCTCCCATGCCAATAATTACATCTAAAACTTTTACATCTCTACTAACTGCTCCACAAGTTCCTACACGTATGATGTTCTTTACACCATATTCGCAAATTAGCTCTTTAGCGTAAATTGAGCAAGATGGAATCCCCATCCCACTACCCATTACAGATATTTTTTTACCTTTGTAAGTCCCAGTGAAGCCTAGCATATTTCTTACATTAGTAACCTCTACTGCATCATCTAAAAATGTTTCAGCAATGTACTTTGCTCTTAGTGGGTCTCCAGGGAACAGAACTGTCTCAGCAAATGCTCCATCTTGAGCATTAATATGTGGTGTTGGCATAAAAATCCTTTAAAATCTAGTATAAAATATAAACTTAAATCTCTAATTCTCCCACAAAGTGGGTAGCTTTAGCGGGTTGTAGGGACATTTTGTCCCTGCCAATAAAATGAGCTTAGCTCATTTTATTGCTATAAGAAATTCTTTCCAAAATCTAGTTTTGGTAGGTTTTGGTAAGCTGCAATTGATTGACCTATGTCTGCAAATGTATCACGAACTCCTATTGAGCCAGCTTTTACACTTTTACCATAAAAAATAATAGGAATATGTTCTCTAGTATGATCACTTCCTTTCCATGTAGGGTCACACCCATGGTCTGCTGTTAATACTAAAATGTCATCATCGCCTAATGCGCTTAACATCTCCGGCAATCTCTCATCAAAATACTCCAGCGCTTTTGCATATCCTGAAACATCACGTCTATGTCCAAAGTCTGCATCAAAATTCACAAAATTTGTAAAGATTATGCTCTCTTTTTCAGAGTTTTTTAGCTCCATTAAACTTGCATCAAACAGCTCCTCTAGTCCAATTGCACGAACTGCTTTTGTAATACCCTGCGCGGCAAAAATATCTGAAATTTTTCCAATGCTCACGACCTCGCCACCGCTATCTTTCATCTTATCCAATAGTGTTGGTGCTGGTGGTAAGACTGAGTAGTCATGACGATTTCCGGTTCTTACAAAATTAGAACTCTGTGTTCCCTCAAATGGTCTTGCTATTACACGACCTATATGGTACTCATCTACTAACTCACGCACCATTTTACACAGTTCATAAAGTCTCTCTACACCAAAACTCTCCTCGTGAGCTGCAATTTGAAAAACGCTATCTGCAGAGGTGTAAAAAATAGGTTTTCCACTCTCTTTTGACTCTTCTCCTAATTGCTCAATAATGGTAGTTCCAGATGCATGACAGTTTCCTAAGTAACCTGGTAAATCTGCTCTTTTTACAATTTCATCAAGAAGCTCTTTCGGAAAGCTATTTTTTCTATCTTTGAAATATCCCCACTCATATTGAACTGGTACACCTGTAATCTCCCAGTGTCCACTTGATGTATCTTTTCCTGTTGAAATTTCCTGAGCGCAACCATAAGCACCTATCGGTGTTACAGTTGAGTCTAAACCTTGTGGAAAAATGCCTGAACTTACCTCACACGCTTTTCCCAAACCAAGAGCATTTAAGTTTGGTAGTTCTAATGCCCCACTTCTTCCATCTTCAGCTTTACGCTGTGCACAAAGTTGAGCAATATGAGCTAAAGTGTTTGCTCCAACATCATCAAAGTTTTCACCATTTTCATCAATTCCAACAAACTTATCTGCATCACTTGCGCCACCAACTCCAAATGAGTCTAAAAGTAAAATAACTGTTCTTTTCATGACTATTTCTCCATCACATTATTTAATAGACTTGAA
>JAYEGD010000157.1:0-12541 GCA_034658915.1 Campylobacterota bacterium
AACTATTATGGTTTTAGCACTTCTACTACTAGCTAAAAACTACTATGATGACTACAAATTTAAACACAATGAAATTCCTAAAAGTTATAAAGATAGAATCTACAATAAAAAACAAGAGATTATGGCGAAGATGAAACGAGAGTATGGCTATAGCATTGATGTACCAATTGTAGTTACTGATAAGTTTAAAAATAGACTCTATGGTCTAACATCATACAACAGTGGCTCAATTACAATCTACCTAAATAAAAATATTATGAGAGAGAGTATTGATTATATGGTTGAGAGTGTAATTGCACATGAATATGCTCACGCACTTATGTTTAAAAGAGGCTACGTAGATGTTGAGCATAACGGTCACTCAAATGAGTGGAGAAGTACATGTAATAAATTAGGTGGGCTAAACTGCTCACAATATGTAAATAGTAAAGATGTTATAATGGGAAAATTACCTTTTTAGCCATCCTCTGTAAAATAACTCAAAATAAGTTTTTAACTGATGTTACGCACTTTTTATATAAAGTCTGTAAAAAATTTATAGTTCTCGAAAACTTATGTTTTCGTAGCTTTAGGGGGTTGTAGGGACAAAATTGTCCCTGCCACTAAAACGGACGAGTTCGTTTTAGTGCGTAATATCAGTTTTTAATATAAACTAAAGTATAATCTATCTATTAAAAATTAACAAGGTTTATTATGGTTGATGTAATTGTAGAGAGCGCTCAAAATTTTGTAAAACATCAGATGGAATTAGAATCAGTAAAAGATAGTGAAATAAGCAGTGAAGATATGTTTATTTCATATATTGACATAACAATGCATGATGGTTTAAAGCAGAGAATTTACCTTGGTTGCCATAGGGATGTTTTACAACGTCTTGCTGATATTATGCTTTTTGAAGAAGAGAGTGAAGATGAGGTTTTACAAGATATGATGCTTGAAACTGCTAATTTGGTTATTGGTAGTGCTAAAGTTTTAGCTTCAGAATCTTATGATATTCATTTTGATATTTCAACTCCTTATTTTGAAAAAATTGCCCCATTTGATTTTGAGTATGACAAGATACAGTCTGTTATTATTGATGGAAACGCTATGATTGTTGCGAATAAAACCTTACAATAATGAGCGATAATATGATTGAAGACGAGAGTTTTAAAAACCCTGAAGTTCCTGATGAGTTTGATGTTCAAAAGGCATTAGAGTGGATGAAGTATGATGGATTATTAGATATGGAAGTTGATTTTATATCTGATTTAGGTGAAACAGAACTTAGCTTAAATGATATTTTAAAACTGGAAAAAAATTCTGTAATAGATTTGAAAAAACCAGCTGGTGAGAGTGTTGAAGCATATGTGAATGATAGAATTATAGGTAAAGGTGAGGTTATGGTTTATGAGCAAAACTTAGCAATTCGTATTAATGAAATTTTAGACTCTAGTGCTGTTCTTTACTACTTCTCTAAAGAGCGTTTATGAAAATAGTCATTTTAATTTTAACTCTAAGTACCTACTTGTTAGCATCAAAAATATTGGGCTATAATGTTTATGATAGAACAGATAGAGCAGATATTATGTTCACATTTGATACACCATTTAAAGGCTCACTTAAACAAATAAGACAGCATAATAGAGTTATCTTGCAACTTAGTGGAGTAACCATTGAGTCACCAAAAGTAAAAAATATCTCATCTAAATTTCTTCAAAAACTAACTATTACACCAGCAACAAATGCTGTACAAATAATTGCAAATGTTCCAAAAAATGTGCAGATGCAAGCTTCAAAAACATCTGACTCTTATGGACTTAGACTTCGTTTTGCAGTAAAAAAGCCAAAAAATAAAAATGTTGGTAATACTCAAGCTGGGGTTAAACCTGAAACAGTTTTACCCACTAAAAGCAGTACCCAATTTAATGATAGTTACTTTATAGTAGTAGCAATATTTATTATTGCTATTGTTATTTTACTTCTACTTAAAAACAGAGTTCCAACATCTAACGGTAAAAGTTCATCATGGCTGTTCAAATCAAAAGAGAAATCTAGCGCACCTGTTGTAAAATTTCAAAAAGCATTAGATCAAAAAAATAGAGTTGTAATGTTAGATTATGGCAATGTAAGTTACTTAATTTTAGTAGGAAATTCAAATATAGTTTTAGATAAATTTGTAGATAATAAGCCTACAGATACAGATGAGTTTAATCAGGTTTTAGAGCGTGAGCATCAGCATATTGATGAATATATGAGAGTTGAAAACAAATCATCACAAAACAGACAAAATGCGTATGAAGATGACCCATTGCAATCTTACAAAGCTAAAGCATCACTTCTTAGCGACTGGGATAAATAAAAAACTCATCGATAACATCTCTAAACACTTTAATATCTGTTATGTTATTGATGCTATTTCTTAACTTTGAAGCACCACTATAACCTTTAGAGTATGTATGTATATGTTTTCTAAACATTGGTACGCCATGAGTTCCATAAACATCTATCATACTATCAAAATGTTCTAATATTATTTCATGCTTTAAAGCACTACTAATATCTGACTCATTATGTTTTAATTGATGAAAAATCCATGGTTTACCTATTGCTCCACGCCCTATCATTACACCATCACAAGATGTATGCTCTAGCACCCACTTTACTTTTTCAAAACTATCTATATCACCATTAGCAATTACAGGTATATTTACACTTGCTTTAATCTCAGCAATAGCATCATAGTCAACTTCTGCTGTAAATTTACCAGCTCTTGTTCTACCATGAACTGCAATAAAATCTGCACCACTTTGCTCAACTACTTTGGCTATTTCTATATGGTTTTTCTCACTAAAGCCCAATCTTACTTTGGCACTTGTAATAGATTTATTTGATGTTTTTTTAATTGTCTCTATAAGAGAACCCATATGTGGTAAATCTCTTAAAAGTGAACTCCCACTTCCATGACCTACAACTTTTGGTACAGGACAACCACAATTCAAATCTATAATATCAATTCCATCAATATCATTTAAATACTCTACCGCACCTCTAACTACATCAACTTCACTTCCAGATATTTGTACTGAATAGGGGTCTTCGTTTGGTGATTTCTTCAACATTTTAATAGTTTTTTGGGAGTTATGTATCAAAGCATTTGAGCTAATCATCTCACTTACAGTTAAATCAGCTCCAAACTTTTTAACAACTGAGCGAAATGGTAAGTCAGTAAAACCCGCTAGAGGAGCGAGCATATAAACTGGCTTATTGAAATTTAATTTTTCTATCATTAATTACTATATTTTTCGACTATCATTAATAAAAAGATCAATACTAAAGTTTTTATTACAATCTTTTAATGCACTGTATGCTTTAAAATATAGGTATTCATTCTCTTGTGTATTTGCTAATATATCATTAGCATCATCAATCATTTGCAAATCAAAAAGTGTATATAAATAACTAGAAGTTGCATTCTCATCTTCATCTGAAAGCATCTCAAAAAGCTTTATTCGCTGTTCTGGAACCATAGAGTTTGCACTTAGTATTGATAAATCAATATACTCTTCACTATTTAAAGATACTCGAGAGATTAACTCTACTAATGTTTCATTACTTAAGTTAAGTGAATTTTCACCTGAATTAGCACGAGAAATGATGGTGTTGAGTGCCTCTTTTGTTATAAACTCTTTATATTTTTTAATTGGTTCAAGTGGTGAATTTATTACAAAATCTTTATACGCTTTTTCACATAATGAAGCATCATTTTTATCTGCATTTCCTAAAATTCTCTCTGGAGAAACTTGACCTTGATCATATTTATTGTGCTCATTTTTAATATAAAGTGGATTGCTTGCTACCATAGAGTATTTCTTAACATCTACAATTTTACCACTATTAATAGCCTCAATATCTTGAACTAATTCACTAATTTTATCCTCATTAATAGCCAAATTAACCCCTGGTATTAACGTAGAATTATCAATAATTTTACCAAGAAGTCTGTATCGTTCAGTCTTAAAGTTGTGAAATCTATTTGGACGACTTAAAAATGCATCTCTTATTGCTTTTTTAAAAGTTTCAAAGTCACTGTTATATCTTCTTAGTTTCACACTACTAATAAGTGAATAGAAGCTCATATGTAGTATTGAAGCAACAAATACAAGGCTCATAGCTAATGCTACCCACATAGCAATAGGCAGTGTTGGTGCAACAAAGCCATACAGTTCAAAAGAGATACTCTCTTTTGTTATATAACCAAAGATAAAACCACTTACAACTACTATTAAAATAATAGTGGCCAAAATATAACGTTTAATATACATATTAGTCCCTTTTAATTGTTACTCTTTTTTTCTATAATCTCTCTACAATCAATACAATATCTTGCATGTGCTTTTACTTCCAACCTTTTTAAACCTATATCATCTTCGCACATTTCACAAATTCCATACTGTGATGTTTTAATGTTATTAAGTGCATGATTTATCTCAATAAGCTCTTCTTGCTGTTGTGTTCCGATTGCATTTTCTACAGCGTTATCACTACTAAAAGATGCCGCGTCAGCTTCATCATTAAGTTCACAACCACTCAACTCTTCCATCTCTTTTGAAACACCAAGAATGTTTTTTTCAATTTGTGCTTTTCTATCTAATAAAATTTTCTTTAAACGTTTTAAATCTTTTTCTTCCACTACTTTTCCTTTTAAATTTATTTATGGTATGGATGATTACTATTTATGCTAAAGCCTCTATAGATTTGCTCAAACAGTACCGCTTTTGCTATTTTATGACTCATTGTTAATTCAGATAGACTTATAACTTTATTACATTTATTTATAAATAAATCCTCAAAACCATAAGCACCACCTATAAAAAATTGCAATGACATTTTATCTAAAAGAAGCTTACTAAATTCAAAACTATCAATTTTTTTTCCATCAGGGTGAAGTGCTATTGAGTAGCCTCTATTTAAATATGGTTCTAAGACTTGAGTATATGATTTTTGTGATGAGCTAGAGTCTAGTTTATGTGCTTTTGCAACTGTTTTTGGAAAGAGTTCTATATCTTCAATTTTTGCAAATTTTGAACTCATTTTAATAAGCTCTTTATAAAGTGGGTCATAAATAGTGCTCTCTTTTTTTGCAATAGATATAATATCAATTTTCATAAAGAGCACTTCCAACTACTAAGTATGTAGCATTTTTAAAACTGTCATTTAATTTAACGCCACCAATTGCAGCTACAGGGTAGTTAGATGTAGATGCAATCTCATCTAAACTATCACCTAAAATGGTACTTACATCTTTTGTATTAGTAGCCCTATATGCTCCTAAACCTACGTAGTTAATATCAAGAGTGTTTGAAACTTCTATCTCAGCTTTATTATGGGTGGAGAGACCAATTATTTTATCACTACCTATAACTTTTTTTAAAACTTTAATACTTTTCATAGGATCTGCATCAATTGCGTATAAATCCTCTTGACCAATATGAACACCATCACAATATGAGCATAATTCATACTTATCATTTACAATTAAAAAGCCATCAAAATTAGCTCTTAAATATATAAGTGCTTTTTTTATATCTTCAATATTAGAGCTTTTATCTCTATATTGAATAATTTCAGCACCATTTTTCTTAGCAATAGTTAAAAATTTATCAAGTGATATATTACGACTATCAATACTTAATTTATCACACAATGCATAAAGTTTCATCTATTTCAAGAACATCTTCATTAAGTCACTTAAAGTTTGTTTAAGTTCACTTCTTTGCACAACCATATCAATTGAGCCTTTCTCTAATAAAAACTCTGCACGCTGAAAACCATCTGGCAGGTCAGAACCGATAGTTTGTTTAATAACACGTTGACCTGCAAAACCTATTAATGCGCCTGGTTCTGCTATTATTATATCCCCAAGAGTTGCAAATGAGGCACTTACTCCACCCATGGTAGGGTCTGTTAGTACAGATATATATGGCAACTTTTCATTTGCTAATTTTGCAAGAGCAGCAGATGTTTTACTCATTTGCATTAAAGAGAATGTACTCTCTTGCATTCTAGCTCCACCACTTGCACTAACAATAATTAATCCACTTCTATTTTCAATACATCTATTAATTGCACGAACTATTTTTTCACCCTCAACAGAGCCTAATGAACCACCCATAAATGAGAAATCAAAGACAACGAGTTCTACATTCACTCTATCAATTTGACAACTTCCAGCTACAACTGATGAAGTTCTAGAGGTTTTAGCTTCTGCCTCTTCTACACGTTTTACATAACTCTTTTTATCCACAAATTTCAGTGGATCAACTGGACGAAGAGAGGCATCATGTTCTACAAATGTTCCACTATCTGCAATAATATTAATTCTATCATCAACACCTAATCTAATATGAAATGAACATTTAGGACATACATATAGTTGCTTCTCTATCTCTTTATAGTACATTAAAGATTGGCATGAACTACACTTAATCCAATGTGATGGTGCTTCACTCTTTGTAGCTTGTTTCTTCTCTTTTGAATTATTAAAAAGATTTAAAAAATTTAGTTCCATAATTATCCTAACAACTCTTTAATGATATTTTTAGCCGCTTCTCTACCATCAAATGCTGCAGTAACAACCAAGTCTGCACCACGATAGCAGTCGCCACCAGCATAAATTCCTGCAGTCGTTGTCTGATGTTTATCATCAACTACTATTTCACCCCAATCATTTGTATTAATACCATTTTCTGCTAAAAACGATGGAACTTCTATATCAAAACCAAGTGCCATAATTACTACATCTGCATGCTGAGTAAATTCACTTCCTTTAACCTCTTCCATCTTCTGTCTTCCACTCTCATCTTTAGCACCTAAAATAGTCTTAATACAATCTACTCCAACAGCTAAACCATTATCACCTACAATAATATCTTTAGGTGATGCACAAAACAGAAAGTCAACATGCTCTTCCATAGCATTTTTATACTCTTTTTGGCTTCCTGGCATATTGTGTGCATCACGACGATAGAGACATGTAACACTCTTTGCACCCTCACGTTTTGCAGTACGAAGACAATCCATAGCAGTATCACCACCACCAATAACCACTACATCCATATCTTTAAAGTCAAACTCTTTACTATAATCCAACTTAAACATTTTACGTTGAATTGCAGTTAAGTACTCCATTGAGGCATAAACGTTAGCTGCATTTTCACCTAAAAGATTAGCTTTTTTAGCTTTAGTTGCACCAACACCTAAAAATATAGCATCATGATTTGAAGCTATCTTCTCAAACTCAATATCTTTTCCAACTTCACAATTTAAAACTAACTCTAAACCAGCATCGATAAGAAGCTCAACTCTACGCTCTACAACTTTTTTATCTAATTTAAAATTTGGAATACCATATGTTAAAAGCCCACCTGCTCTATCGCTTCTCTCATACATCGTTACTGCAATACCTGCACGTAGCAGATATGTTGCTACTGAGAGACCAGCAGGTCCTGAACCTATAATAGCAACTTTTTTCCCACTATCTACTTTTGGAAAATCTACTGTAAATCCACGTTTAAAGCCCTCTTCTGAAATATATGTCTCTATTGAGCCAATAGTTATAGCTCCATGACCATCATTTAAAGTACAATCTCCCTCGCACAATCTGTCTTGTGGGCAAACTCTTCCCATAACTTCAGGAAATGGTGATGGTTCATTAGAGAGTTTAAAAGCAAACTCTAAATCTTTTTCACTAATAGCTTTAAGCCATTGAGGAATGAAATTGTGAAGTGGACACTTATTTAAACAAAATGGGTCTCCACACTGAATACATCGAGAACTTTGTGTTGAAGCATCAAGGTTTGGAAATATCTCATATATCTCTTTAAAATCTTTTGCTCGTTCAACTACAAGTCTTTTTGATGGTTCAATACGTTCCGTATTTGTAAAATCTCTCATCTTAATCCCCGTTCTCTAAATTTAATGGAAGTTTTTTCAAGTTTTTAGGACGAACCATCCAGAAATTTCTTATCTCTACTCTAAAATTTTCTAACAGTTCTTCCGCTTTTTCACTACTTGTTTCTGATACATAATCACTTAAAAGACGTTTTAAGTAATATCTTGCTTCATCTCCACTATCTGTGTCAATTCTAACTGCATCAACTAGTTCTTGGTTAACATTTTCAATAAAATTATGTTTTTTGTCATAAACAAATGCTAATCCACCAGTCATACCAGCACCAAAGTTAATCCCAGTTTCACCTAAAATAACAACAATGCCACCCGTCATATATTCACATGCATTATCTCCAGTACCCTCAACAATAGATAAAGCACCTGAATTTCTAACAGCAAAACGTTCACCAACATTTCCAGATATATAAAGACGTCCACCAGTTGCACCATAAAGGCACGTGTTTCCACCAGCAGTAAAGCTTTCACCCTCATTTTTAGAAGTGATTACTATTTTACCACCATGCATACCTTTTCCAATATAATCATTTGCAACGCCATCAACTCTTAAAGATACACCGTTAATTAAAAATGCACCTAACGCTTGACCTGCAATACCTGTTAATTGAATATCAATCGAATTATCACTAAGACCTTTATCTCCATAATATTGAGCAATCTCACCACTAATTCTAGCACCGAAACTTCTATTTAAGTTAGAGATTTTACGCTTAACTCTAATTTTACGCTCTGGGCTTTTAATTACACTCATAACTTCTGAAAGTACATCTTTTTCAAAATCATTTGGATCAAATGGATCATTATACATTTGCTGATGAGTATTAATACCATCTTCTACATGTAGAACTGAACTAAAATCAAATTTTTGAGCTTTATCATCACTTGAAACCTTGAGTAAATCGCTTCTTCCAACTAACTCTTCTATTGTTTTGTAACCTAATGTAGCCATAATTTGTCTAATATCATCAGCTAAAAGAGTAAAATAGTTTACTACTTTTTGTACACTACCTATAAAGTGTTCACTTCTTAAGTACTCGTTTTGAGTTGCAACTCCTACAGAACACTTGTTAACATGACAAATACGAAGCATTTTACAACCAACAAATGTTAAAACGCTTGTTCCAAATGCATAACTCTCTGCACCTAACATAGCTGCTTTTAATACATCTGTACCAGTTTTTAAGCCACCATCAGTTTGCACTTCAACACTGCTTCTTAAATTGTTAACTTTTAGTGCATTATGAGCTTCACTAAGACCAATTTCCCATGGATTACCAGCAAATTTAATTGATGTTAAAGGCGCAGCACCAGTTCCACCATCTCCACCACTAATAATGATTTTATCTGCATAAGCTTTTGCAACACCTGCTGCAATTGTTCCAACACCAGCTGTAGATACTAACTTAACCGCAACCCTTGCTTTTGGATTGACTTGTTTCATATCATAAATTAGTTGAGCTAAATCTTCAATTGAATAGATATCATGGTGTGGTGGTGGTGAAATCAGTGTAACACCAGGGACAGTATGACGAAGTTTTCCAATTAAAGCTGTAACTTTATGTCCAGGCAGTTGACCACCCTCACCTGGTTTTGCACCTTGTGCTACTTTAATTTGAATCTCTTCAGCACTTCTTAAATATGCAGGAGTAACACCAAAACGTCCCGATGCAACTTGTTTAATTTTAGAGTTTCTACCTGTTTTAAAACGCTCACTATCTTCTCCACCCTCACCTGAATTAGATTGCGCACCGATACTATTCATAGCCATAGCTATTGTCTCATGAGCTTCAGGAGAGATTGAACCTAAACTCATAGCTGCTGCTGCAAAGCGCTTGAAAATATTTTCACGTGGTTCTACTTCATCTATTGAGATAGGCTCTTTATCAGAGCTAAACTCAAAGAAATCACGAATATATTTTAAACCACGATTATCAATAAGTTTTTTCAACTCTGCAAAATCTTCACTCTTTCCACTCTCAACAACTTTATGTATAGCATGAATAACAGCAGGACCAAAGTCATGGTACTCAGCACTGTTGTAAAACTTATAAAATCCACCAATTTTAAGTGGAAATACAATGCTTCTACCCTTTAATTTAAAAGCATCATTATGATTTTTCTTTAAACGCTCTTCAATATCACTATAGCCTAGTCCACTAATAATCGCATGTGAATCTTTAAAACAGTCTTGAACAATCTCTTTGCTTAGTCCAATTACATCAAAAAGTGATGAATTTTTATATGATGCAACAGTTGCAATACCCATCTTAGACATAATTTTTAACATTCCACCATTTAGGGATGTATGTACTGATTTTAGTGCTTCATGACAATCAGCTTCTAATACTTTTGATTTTTCTAGTGTAGAGATTGCGGTTGAAAATAACACATTAGGATAGACTGCACTTGCTCCATAAGCAATTAAAGATGCAACACCATGTGAATCCACAATCTCACCACTACATGCAATAATAGAAGATAGATGACGAATGTTCTCTTTAAGTAGTTTATGGTTTAAGTACCCTACTATCATCATCATTGGAATTGTCATATTCTCTTTATTTAATCCAGAATCGTCTAAAATAATAATACGAATCCTATCATCTTTTACAGAGCTAATAATTTCATCTGCCAACTTCTGCATAGATGCCTTTAAATCACTCTTAAAAGTTGTAGAAAAGACTCTATTTTTGTAAAAGCTTTGGTATCTAGGTGAACTTTTATCGCCAAATGATTTCAATACCCCCAGCTTCTCTTTAGTTAAAATTGGAGAGACAGCTTTTAATCTATGTGCATGAGTTGGTAGCTCATCTAAAATATTGTGTACT
Source organism: Campylobacterota bacterium (assembly GCA_034658915.1). Taxonomy (GTDB): domain Bacteria; phylum Campylobacterota; class Campylobacteria; order Campylobacterales; family Sulfurimonadaceae; genus JAYEGD01. Next base: position 10,779 of record JAYEGD010000157.1, read on the forward strand.
TCACCAAAACCACTATTAAGGCTCATTACAACTTTTTCACGAATTGGGTCAATTGGTGGATTTGTCACTTGTGCAAATTTTTGCTTGAAAAAGTCACTAAATGAGCGCTGCTTATCACTAAATGCAGCTAGTGGAGTGTCATCACCCATTGATCCAACTGCCTCTTTTCCATCTTTAATCATTGGCTCTACAACTTGTTCAATTACCTCTTGAGTAACATTAAAGTAGCGTTGACGTTGAATTAGCTCATCTGTATCAAAATCTTTTTGATTGTCATACTTGCCCTCTAAATGCTCCTGTAGGTAAATCATATGCTCATTTAACCACTTCATATATGGGTTTGATGATTTTAAGTAGTTGTTAATATCATCATCTTTTAAAATTTTTCCAAATTTCAAATCTAATCCAATCATTTGACCAGATTGTAATCTTCCTCGCTCTTGAATATTATCTTCATCTATATCTATTACACCATATTCACTAGCAATAAGAAGTGTGTTATCTTTTGTAATAATATATTTTGATGGACGAAGACCATTTCTATCTAAAACACACCCAATATAGCGACCATCTGTTACAGAAAATGCTGCTGGTCCATCCCATGCTTCAAATACTGTTGAGTAGTACTCATAAAATGCGCGCAGTTCTGGATCCATATGTGGAGCATTTTGCCATGGTGCAGGAATAACTGAACGAGTAGCTTTAAAGAAGTCCATTCCATTAGCTAATAAAAATTCCAAAAAGTTATCTGCACTAGCACTATCACTAGCGCCTTCTTGTAAAATTGGTAATATTCTATCTATCTCTTCATCTGTGAAAACTTCACTTTTGATTGACTCTGACTTTATCTCAACATTAAAACGATTTGCTTCAACAGAGTTAATTTCACCATTATGCGCAACTGCACGAAATGGCTGTGCTAATCTCCACTTTGGAAGTGTATTTGTTGAGAATCGTTGATGAAAAAGTGAAAAAGATATCTTAAATTTAGGACTCTGTAAATCTACATAAAACTCTTTAATATGAGTTGGCATCACCAACCCTTTGTATGACAACACACGAGATGACATAGATGCTATGTAAAAATCTTCATCTTTAATCAATTCATGCTCTATCTCTTTTCTACTCAGATAAAGCAGTGCATCAAATCTTTGAGTTGCAATAATTGCATTTGGAGTAATAAAAAACTGCATAATATTTGGTAGTGTTTCTACAGCTTGAAGACCAAGTGCTTCAGTATTTACAGGAACTTCACGTTTTAAAACCACTTTTAAATCATTATTTAAACATATCTTCTCTATTGTTTCAATTTGCGATTTATCTTTTAAAAAAATAGAAGCAATAGCATAGAGTTCAGGAAGTTCTACTCCATTTTTTTTCGCCTCATCACGCATAAACTCATCTGGCAATGATAGTAAAAGTCCACTACCATCTCCAGTCTTTCCATCAGCTGCAACAGCTCCACGGTGCATCATACGCTCTAGCGCAGTGATTGCTCTTTCTAAGTTTTCATGTGATGCAATATTTTTAATATTAGCAATAAGTCCAAATCCACAATTGTCTTTAAAAGATCTCAATAGGTCTTTGTGTTCCATCATAAAAGAAGTACCTCACTTTCAAGTAATATTTTACAAATTTTAATCTCTTTTTAAATATATTTACTATATTTAGAGTTTGCAAAGCTTTAATATTGTACAGTTATCTTTATTAAAAATTGATTTAATTACATGTAGTAAATATCAATAAATAATTAATTGTGTAAA
>JAYEGD010000158.1:0-12493 GCA_034658915.1 Campylobacterota bacterium
GTTTTGTTGGAAAATTTAGCTAATAAAGAGTTAGGATAAGATTTGCTTATCTTAAATATTTTTATCTTAAATATTTATTGAAAATAGTAAACTATAATTTAGTTTATTATTTTTATTTGCACATCTGTATATAATTTCAAGAAAAGTGACTTGAATATGAATATGAGTATTGAAAAAAAGATTTTACAAAATGTGTCAGAAATTGTAAAAGATGATAAAAAAAATATCTTCTTTTTGCTTTACTACTCTGCAATCGAGGCAGTGTTAATACTTGCTATCCCACTTGCATCTGCTTTTATTATTAATAGTATTTTAGCGCATAGCTCTATATCTATGACAGTATTGGGTTTTATTGTTTTAACTATTTTTGTTATGACTACAATACTAGCGATTATTAAAGAGTATATTACCGAAAAATTTCAGCAAAAAATATTTGTTAGTACGGCTATCAAAATATCTAAACTAGCCATAAAATTTAAAGATGATAGAAGTGAGTTAAAAACCTCAATGGATAAGTTAATGAACTACTTTTTTGATGTTACATCAGTTCAAAAAGTATTTCCTGTCTTAATTCTTGATGGTACAGGCTTGGTAATAAAAGTAATAGTAAGCTTGCTTCTTTTATTGGCATTTAATACATATTTGTTTGCTTTTGGTCTATTTTTCTTTATTGCATTTACAATAATAATTATTTTTTTGGGAAAAAATGGAGTTAATAGAGCTATTGAGAGATCAGACTCTAAACATAAATCTATCTACTATTTACAACATATTCCATTTCAAGAGCAATCAAATGAAAAAATTTTAACTGAATTTGATGGCTATTTGAACAAATATATTGAGACAAGAACTAATATGTTTGGCGTAATTATTAGACAGTTTGGATTTACTTTTATTGTTGAGGGAATTGTCTTTAGTACATTTTTAATTCTTGGAGGGTACTTAGTAATTAATGGAACACTTCCAATTGGAGAGTTTGTTGCTGCTGAAATTATTGTTGTCTCAATAACATACGCACTAAAAGGGTTTATTAAACAGATAGACTACATGTATGACATCATTGAGGGTCTTTACAAAATTGACAAATTAACATCATCATTAAGCGCAAAGTGAGTTGTAGTGGAAGATTATGAGTTTAAAAGTTTACAAAAAGTTGAATTAAGTCCAAAAATTAGAAGAATATGGGTAATAACACTATTGATATTCATAGCTCTTATAGTAATGCTTTTTTTGCCTTGGCAACAGACAGTTAGAGGTCAAGGTACATTAATTGCCTACGACTCAACACAAAGAGACTACTCTATTTTAGCACCAATTGATGGTTTTATAGATGAGTTTTATGTAGGTGAAAATGAGTTTGTAAAAAAAGGTGCTAAACTATTTCATATGGTTGATTTGGATGAAAATTACATCTTAAAACTACAAAACAACAAAGAGGCACTTGAAGCACAATATAGCAACACCGAACTAGAACTTCTTAACCTAGAGAATAACAAAAACAATATTGAAAAAAATTTAGAGATAAACTTAGAACTATTTTCTCAAAAAGAGACTCAATTAAGAGATAAAATAAAGAGTCTAAAACTAAAAAAAATCTTTTTTGAAAAGTCGTATGAGATTCAAAATGAGAATTTTAAAAGGGTAAAATTACTCTACCGTGATGGAATTGAGTCTAAAAGAGTTTTTGAAAATGCTGAAAATAGTTTTGTAAAATCAGATGCTCAACTGAAAAAATTAAGAGTTGATATAGATGTAGAGTTAAGAAATATAGAGATTTTAAAAGAGGAAAAAAAGAGATTTTTAGTTGATACAAACACGCAAATAAAGAGTATGCAAAATAGAATAATTAGCACAAATAGTCGTCTAAAATCTTTAACTCAGCAGCTAACTTCTGAGTCACTTAATATAGATAGATACAAAAGCGGTGAAGTGGTTGCAAAAAAAGATGGTTATGTTGTTAGAATCTTTAAAAACGATAAAAACAAGTTTATAAAAAAGGGTGAAGAGGTGTTACACTTCTCACCAATTGTGAGTGAAAAAGCGATACGTCTAAAAGTCTCTGACTTTAATATGCCACTAATTAAAGAGGGGCTAAAAGCAAGAATTATGTTTTATGGATGGCCTGCACTCCAAATTAGTGGATGGCCAAAAATTCAGTATGGCTCATTTGCAGGTGTAATTAAAAAAGTAGAGCATGTATCACACGATAGAGGCTATTTTTACGCTTACATAGTACAAGATGCTCATGAACCGTGGCCAAAAGGAGATGAGTTAAGAGTTGGAACACAAGCTAGTGTTTGGGTACGACTCTCAACTGTTCCTATTTGGTATCAGCTATGGCGATTAATGAATGCACTACCACCTAAAATGGTGCATCCTAAAACAAAACAAGTTGAGCTATGAGAGGATTAGTTTTAGCTCTTTTTGCTCTCTCGTTTTTAGATGCAAAAGAGCTTTTCAAATCAGAAGATATTTTCTTATATCTGACCAAAGATAACCCATTTGTAAGCATATCTACTGCACAAGAGTCAATTGCTAAACAAAAAGTTGGCTACTCATTAGGAGAGTTTGACACAAAAGTCTCCACTAAATATGATAATAAAAAGTACCCAATAAGTCATGGGGAGTACTTTGATGTCTCAATTGCTAAACCCTTAGAAAATGGTTTAGAACTTGTCTCAACATACAGAAAAGCAACAGGAACACAAGAGTACAACAACATAAAAACTGGTAAAAAAGGTGAAGTGTTAGTTGGTGCAAAAATTCCACTTTTCTCTATTGTAAACAATACAAACAGTCGTAAATTAAAACTAGACTTAGCACTTGTAGATAGTATTAAATATGGTTTTAACTCTAAAAACAACTTAAGGTTATTATATACCGAGGTATTAACTCTCTATTACAATCTACTATACTCTAAAATTCTACTCTCTTTTGAAGAGGAGTTATTAAAGAAGATAGAAAAAAGAGCCAATTTTATTGAGCAACGCATTAAAGTTGGAGCATTAGCTAAGGTAGATATGATAGAGGCATCGCAACAAATAATAAGTTCAAAACAGAGATGCTTAAGTGCTTCAAACTCCTATGATAGTAACTTTGAGATATTTTTACAGTACTTAAACACCTCTAAAGATGAGTTTACTAAAAAGTTCTATCTTGAAGATATATTTCATAGCGAAGTTATAGATATTGATTTAGAAAAAGAGATTAATAAAGCGTTAAAAAACAGAGCAGATTTGAAAATGTTAAAGTATGAAAAAAAGCAAATAGATTTACAAAAGAAAAATGCAAAACTTTTAGGCTATCCTGATTTAAACATCGCCTTTTATGGTGCTAGAGATTTTGAGTATATTAACAATAATGGTTTTAAAATTGCTCTTGATATGGCATTTCCTATTGAGAGACGAAAATATAGCGCAAAGAGTAAAGAGTTGCATGAAGTCTATAAAAACTTAGAGAAGCTAGAAGAGAAGAAGAGCTTGGAGATAAAAACAAATTTAGTAAATATTGCAAACTCCCTTCTTACCATTGAGTCAAATTTGCAATACTCAAAACAGGAGTTAAAACTAGTAGAACAACTAGCAGATGTAGAGAATAAAAAGTACAATCTTGGGGCAAGTAACCTTTTTATGTTAAATCAAAGAGAGTTACATGTAATAGAAGTAAAAAATAAAATTGTAAAGTATAAATTAGATTATCAACTCTTAAAAGAGCAGTTCTTCAAAGTTGTTGGAACTCAGAGTGTAATCAAATAGTAACATTTCATCTATATAATTTCCGACATATTTTAAAAACAAGGGAAAACACAATGAAAAAAATTGCTTTATCGGCATTGGTAGCTTTAACAATTGGTTCAGTTAGTGCAACTGCAGACGGTGTAAAATTTTACGCTGATGCTAATGGTCAAGTATTTACACATCCAGCTGAGGGTCGTACACTAATTAACATTGGTTCTAATGAAGATGTTAAAGAGGAGATTAACAAAGAGATTAAGCAAAAGGCATCATTTAGCAGAATTACTGTTGTTGATGAAAAATCTCCTGAATTTTTACTAGGTAAAGCGACAAAAATCAATATGAAATTTGTAGCAGATGACAATCCTAACATGTGGTTAAAAGCAGGTGTTCGTATTCAAGGTACTTTTGAAAATACAAGAACTGTAAACAATGTAAGCACAAATGGTATAACTTCTATAGCAAATGACGCTTATTTACGTCGTGTTCGTTTTGAAGTTGCTGCTGGATTTAACAAATGGACTTCATTTGTAATGGATGTTAGAAATGACAAAGCAAACTACGGAGTTGATAATGGTGAAGGGGACTTTAATGTAGGTGATGCTTATGTTAAAATCAAAAAACCATTTAGTACATCTTTGATTAACTTCAAACTATTTCGTGCAAAAATTGATGTTTCACGTACTGAGACTGTTAAATCTGCTCGTGTTATAGCTTATGATCGTCCAAAAGTTGCTGACGCTGCTGCACAGTACATTTCACATAACCGTCGTGCGACAAATGCTCAAATGTATGGTAACTGGAATAAAAAAGTTCACTACCAAGTTGCATTTGGTGATGCTACTTATGAGGGTAAATTAGCTGATGGTAGAGGCAAGAAAGATGGAGAGATTACTTCACAAAGCTTCTTCTATGGTGGTAAAGTTGTTCTTTCACCATTTGATGGCTGGGAAGAGACAAAAAGAACTGAGAGTTACTTTGGTGTAGGAAAACACGTTGCTTTAGGTGCTGCATTTTGGTCTGTTCCAGATATTAAAGCTAAAGGTGTAACGGCTCCTGGTATTGAGTTAAACAACAAGTTACTAAATATTGAAGCTTCAGCACACTACAAAAACTTTTTCATACAAGCTGAGTACTTTAAATTTTATGACGTAGTTAAAGATTGGAATGCAGCTGCTCTTACAACTGGTGAGTCTTCTGGTTGGTATGCAACAAGTGAGTATGTAATTCCTAGTTTAGGTTACATCGCACCATTTATCAGATATGAGAGCTGGGATAAGTTTGAAACAGGTCCTGGTGACTACAAATTCACATCAACAATGGGTGGTGTAAACTGGTACTTAATGGGTAACTCAATTAAAGCTGGTCTTACATATACAAGCGAAAAATATGGTGTAGATACTGGTGACAAAGACAACGACATCATTAGACTTACATCTCAATTCTTCTTCTAGTATATATCTCAAAATTGCTAATTCATATAGAGCCTTTATGGCTCTATCTCCTCTACATGTAAATCATTTAAAACATATTTTTTCGTAATAATCTTGTAACATTTCTTTCCTATAATAGTACATCAAACTCTAAGGTACTTTTATGATTAATAGTAAATGGGATGAGATTGTCTCTTCATTAGATTTCGCTTTTCAACCAATAGTACATGTAAGAAGTGGTAAAACTTACGCGCTTGAAGCTCTTCTTAGAAATACGAAAGATATTGGTTTCCAGTCAATTTTTAGCTGTTTTGACGAAGCTTATCATGATGGAACACTCTATCAGTTTGACCTAGCCCTTAGAAGAATTGCTTTTAAAAAATTCTCTCTAATTGATATAGATGATATACAACTATTTTATAATCTTGACAACAGACTTCTTTATATGCCAGACTTTACTTATGGTAATACTATTGAAATTATTAAACAGCTAAAGTTAGATAAAAAAAGAGTCTGTTACGAACTAAGTGAACGTGGAACACTGCAAGACCCAAGTGCAATTACAAACATGGTAAATAGATACAAACAAGAGGGATTCAGCGTAGCAATTGATGATTTTGGAACAGGAATTTCAGGGCTACAGCTTCTTTACTATGCCAATGCAAACTACATAAAATTAGATAGATTTTTTATATCTCAAATAGAGTCCGACTCAAAAAAACGTCTCTTTTGCTCATCCATTATTAAAATGGCAAACGCCATGGGAATTAAAGTAATAGCAGAGGGAGTTGAGAGTTCTCAAGAGTTCTATACATGTAAAGATTTAGGTGTAGATCTTATTCAAGGATATTTTGTACAAAAACCACAAATAGAGATTAAAAAATTTAAAGAGACATATGAGCATATAGGCAAAATGAGTAAAAAAGATAAAAGAAGCAATCATGGTTCAACCATCAATAAAAGAGATATTGAATGCACAGAAGCTTTAAGTTATAACTCAACTCTTAATGAACTACTTCTATATTTTAAAAATAATCCCGATAACACTTTTGTACCAATTATTGATGAATATGAGTATTTATATGGTGTAATTTATGAAAAAGATATTAAGAAAATTTCATACTCTCAGTATGGGCTAGCTCTTGCAAAAAATGATAAATCAAAAGATAAAATAAAAATCTATATTAAGAACGTAATAAGTGCAGAATTAACCCTAGGAATTGATAAAACGTTAGAGCTTTACAGTATGAATGATGGAAATCATTTGGGAGTTTTCATCACAAATGAGAACAAATATTTAGGCTTTATTGATGTAAACACTCTTTTAAAAATATCTTACCTTAGAAATATTGAGATAGCAAAGGATCAAAATCCATTAACAAAACTTCCAGGAAATAGTCCAATAGAAGACTTTATATCCAGAGGCTTAAACAAGAAAAAGTCACATCTTTATCACTTTGCATATTGTGATTTTGATGATTTTAAACCATTTAATGACACTTATGGTTTTAGACTAGGCGATAGAGCAATTGTAATGTTTGCAGATATATTAAAAAAGTATATTGACAACAGTAACCTCATAGGTCACATCGGTGGAGATGACTTTTTTATAGGATTTTTAAATGTAAAATATGAAGAAGTTTATGCAAAAACGTTAAAAATTCAAAATGAGTTTGAGAAGAGTATAAAATCACTATACAGTGCTGAAGATAGACAAAATGGTCATATAAGCATGAGTGATAGGTTTGGAATTAAGAGAGATTTCAACTTGTTAAGTGTCTCAGTTGCTGTAATTGAAATCTCTAAAAAAATTCCAATAAATAGTTTTGATATGGCGATTGGAGAGATTAAAAAGAGTTCAAAAAAGGTCAATTACCCTCTTGGAGTATCAATATTGTGAATAGGTAGTAATATATTAAAACCTGTACCCTTTCCATCTATCCCTTTTGTAGCTACAATATTTCCATTATGTTTGTTTATGAAATTATACGCATTGTATAAACCCAAACCTGTCCCTTTAAATACTTTTTTATCATCATGAGTGTCATATTTTTCAAAAATTGAAGCTCTTTTCTCTTTTGGTATTCCTACGCCATCATCTTTAATAGATACAGATATATGAGTACCCTCATACTCTTTAACTTTTAGCACTATATTTCCACCCTTGTCTGTAAATTTAATAGCATTAGAAATTATGTTGTTAAAAGCGTGGTAGCGAAGTTTATCTATATCCCAATAGACAGATGGTATATTTTTAGCTATTTTAGCTTGAAAATTGATCTCCTTAACTTTCATTTCATACTTAAATGTGTTTGCAATTTCTGAAAAGTGCTCTTTTAAGTTGCACACTTCACCAATTTCAATATCACTCTTTCCAGCCTCTTCTCTTGCCATAACTAAAATATTCTCTGTTAACGAAATAATAGATTTGGCAGCTTTTTGACCAGACTTGATTGATTGCTCTATCTCTGTTTTTGTTAAGTCATCAAATGAGAGAATATCAAACGCTCCAACAACAGCTGATAGTGGAGATCTTAAATCATGTATAATTGTAGATAAAGCATCATTGCATTCAGATTCTGTTTTCATGGCAGACCTTTGGTTTTAATTATCTGAAGTGTATAAAAATAGCATTACGAACTGATTACAATTAGATATTTGAAACTTTAGGTGCTTATTCTTTATTGCTTATTAACCAATATAACTATAAAATATCGTTATGAATTACATAGAGATAGCTTCAAAAACATTACAAATAGAGATTGAGTCTTTGCAATACTCAATGAATAACTTGGACTCATTTATTGATGATGCCATAGAGACTATTCTTACATGTAGAGGAAAGCTAATTATTACAGGTGTTGGAAAGTCTGGCTTAATTGGCGCTAAAATGGCAGCTACATTTGCTTCAACTGGTACGCCTAGTTTTTTTCTACACCCAACAGAAGCACTACATGGTGATTTGGGAATGATTGGTAGTGAAGATGTAGTTTTAGCAATTAGTTACAGTGGAGAGAGTTCGGAACTCTCTGCGATACTTCCACATGTAAAGCGTTTTGACATCCCATTAATTGGTATGACTTCAAACAAATACTCTACACTTGGCAAATTTAGTGATGTTGTAATTCCCATAGACATTACACAAGAGGCTTGCCCATTAGAGATAGCTCCAACTTCATCTACAACTTTGACATTGGCTTTAGGAGATGCACTAGCGGTCTGTTTAATGAGAGCAAGAGACTTTAAAAAAGAGGATTTTGCATCTTTTCATCCAGGTGGAAGTTTAGGAAGAAAACTCTTTGTAAAAGTAAAAGATTTAATGAAGAGTGAAAACCTGCCAATTATTGATAAAAACTCTTCGCTTAAAGAGGCAATTGTCTCTATTACTGAGGGAAGATTGGGAACTGCATTAGTAGTCGATGAAGAGCAAAATTTAGTAGCACTCTTAAGTGATGGCGACATACGACGCTCCATGTTAAATGAAGAGTTTAACATTAATGACAACGTGCTAAAATATGCAACTTTAAAACCAATAACGCTAAAAGATGAAAATATGTTAGCGAGTGACGCTCTAACATACGTAGAAAAGATGAAAATTCAGCTTTTAGTAATAACAGATGAGCGCAACAAAATTAAAGGTGTTTTACACCTACACAGTTTAGTTGAAGCTGGAATTTCTTAAGGAAAATAATGAGATTAAATAAATACATAGCACACTACTCTACATACTCACGCAGAGAAGCTGACAGAGCTATTCTTGATGGCTATGTTAAAGTAGATGATGAAGAGCAAACAAATCCTGCTACACAAGTTGATGAGAAGTGGAGTGTAGTTGTTATTAGTGGTAAAAAAATTATTCCTAATGATAACTACACCGTAATTGCTTTTAATAAGCCAAAAGGGTGTTTGGTTACCAAAAATGACCCACAGGGTCGTAAAATAGTCTATGACTTTTTAGATGCAAAGTACAAACACTTCATTCCAGTTGGAAGATTAGACTTCGCCTCAGAGGGGTTGCTACTCTTTACAGATAGCTCAAGAGTGGCTGAGATGATGATGACTTCATCACTAGAGAGAATGTACAAAATAAAAATTAGAGGTCCTGTAAGTGAAGCTATGGAGGATGGTATGCGTCACGGTTTAGCACTTCAAGATGCAACTGCAGGTGGACATGAATTAAGTAAAATAGATAGTATGGATTTTGCACCATTTTATGCATATCAGGTTTTAAAGTCATCACCTAACTACTCTACTTTAAAAGTTGTTATTGGTGAGGGGAAAAATCGAGAAATAAGACGTTTTTTCGCTCATTATGATGCAGAGGTAACCGACTTAAAGCGTCTTAGTTTTGGAGGAATTGAGTTAAACAATCTACCAACAGCAAAGACAAGGTTTTTAAACAGAGGCGAATATAACTCACTTCATAGGTTTATGAAACAGAGAAAAGATAGCTCAAAAAGTGATAGAACTAAAGAGTATATTCCTAAAGAAGAGCTGAAAAAAGAGCCATACAAAGGTCTTGCAATGGATGGAAAACCAAAAAAAAGTACTCCAGGAAATGGGACTAGAAAAAAGAGAAAATAGATAACGTGGATTTTACTTATTTATTAAGACCCAAGAGTTTTGATGATGTTATAGGTCAAGAGCATCTTTGCTCAAAAAATGCTCCTCTTAGAGTGCTTTGTGAAAAAAGCTCTCTAATTCATAGTTTTTTTCATGGTCCTAGTGGTGTTGGAAAAACTACAATTGCTAGAATTATTGCGAATGTTTTAGAGCTTCCTTTTTATGAACTTAATGCAACTACATTTAAAATAGATGAGCTAAGAAAAATTATTACTCAGTACAAAAATGCACTAACACGTCCGCTAATTTTTATTGATGAAGTTCATCGTTTGAGTAAAAATCAACAAGAAGTTCTTCTACCTTTTATGGAAAAGAACACTATTTTGGTTATTGGTGCATCTACTGAAAATCCTTTTTTCTCACTCACATCAGCTATACGTTCACGCTCAATGCTCTTTGAACTTAAAACTATTAATGCAAAATCACTTCATCAACTTCTAAACATTGTAGTAGATAAGTATGCACTACATGTAGAAGATGAGGCTAAAGAGTATTTAGTCCACTCTAGTGGTGGAGATGCGCGCTCTATGTTAAAACTCTTAGAAGTAACTTCTGCGTTACACTCTCATATTTCACTAGAGCTTTTAAAGTCACTTCGCCCAAATGCACTAAGTGCTGGAAGTAGTGAAGCGACAGTTCATTACGACTTAGCTAGTGCATTAATTAAGAGTATTAGAGGAAGTGATGAAGATGCTTCAATTTACTATCTTGCACGTCTTATTGAAGGTGGTGAGAGTGCAGATTTTATTGCAAGAAGGTTAGTTATTTTAGCAAGTGAAGATGTAGGAAATGCGAACCCTCAAGCACTAACACTTTGCAACTCCTGTTTGCAAAGTGTTAGTAAAATTGGCTACCCAGAAGCAAGAATTATTTTAGCACAAACTGTACTTTACCTAGTAGCATCACCAAAGTCAAACGCTTCATACAGCGCAATTAACAAAGCTCTACAAATGGTAAAAGATGGTGTAATGCTTGATATTCCAGAACATTTGAAACAGCAACACACAGGCTACATCTATCCGCATGATTATGGTGGATATGTAAAACAAAATTACCTCTCAAAACCTCTACATGTAGTAGAGTTAAAAGAGGTTGGCTATGAGGCAAAAATGAAAAAGTTTTTGAGTGAGTTGAAATGAGAGGAAATTAGATGTGGTTTAGCAATAATACATGTTTATCGTATTACTTTATGATACGTAAAAATTGACTTTTCATATCATATCAGATAAAATTATAGAATGAAAAAACAAAAATGGATTTAGGAATATACTGAATATCCTAACTTTAAATACAATAAAGAAACACTTTCACTACTGCTAAGAGATGTTGCATATGAACAAGGTAAACTAAAATCTTTTATGCTTTTAATGGATCAAGAGAGTGCAAATTATTCAATAGCAAATACATTAGAAAATGAGATAATCGCTAGTTGCCAAATAGAGGGTGAAGTATTAAATAGACAAAGTGTACGATCATCAATAAAACAAAAACTTGGATTAGAATCAAGTGAACACTATAAAGCTATAAAAAAAGAAGATAATTATGTAAATATCTTAATAGATGCTAATACTAATTAACTCTTAATAAGTCCATATTCCAACCTAACCATTGAAAATAGCATTAAAGCTTCAGCTCCTGACTTAGCCCCTAAAATCAATAAAACCCCCTTATTTAAGGGATTCTTATTTTTATTTAGGCACTACAAAGCTTATACGGTGTAGATGAAATTGGCACCTCCATAAGTTTATAAATCTTTTTAGCATCATTTGATATTTTAGATGGTATTGCAAACTTTTTATTAGTTCTTGTATCATAAAGTACTGATACTTGAATAGATAATAATATTTGTCTTATTTTTTCGCAAGAGAGTTTGATGTATTGTAATCTTACTCTGTGTTCTAAGTGTCTTACTAATGTGTAAGCCATAAAAGATATAGCTAGATGTGCTTTAACTCTTGAAGGTTTCCAGTGGTATATAGGTCTTATCTTTAGATCATGTTTAGTAATTCTAAAAGACTCTTCAACTTGCCAAAGATTTGAATATTGATGAATCAACTCTTCATTGGATAATTCCATATTGTTTGTAACTATACCTTTTAATCCATCCCATACGGAATCTTCTTCTATCTTTTGTTCATTTAATACAATAGATACATCACAAGATGACTTTTTATTATCATCTTTTTCATCTTGATTAGTCTGTTCTAATTGTAGATACTTCTTATACCCTTGATTAGATAATTGAGACTTGACTGAACTATTTTTTTCAAGTCTTAGTTTTAGTTTCTCTATACCTTTTTCTCTATCATGCTTATCTTTTCTAGCTCTTTTTTGTGAGTGAGTAACTACTAACCTTTTTCCTTGATACTCAAATGTAGCTACTTTTGTATTATCATCTAACACTTTATAATTGTCCATATCTAATATCTGTTTAGTTATATCTTTGGACATATTTTTTACTCTTGCACCTACTATATAAGTGATATTTGATTTGGTAAGCTCTTTTAATTGATGATGATAATCTTTAAGTGTCAATTTTCTATCTGTTTTACTCCAGTTGTAATTAGAGTGTTTATATAAAAATGGATTATGAATTTTGTCAAACTCTCCTAAGTTAGTTTTATTAAACATACCACTATCTGCTACAAACACTACTTTATCTATATTAAAGTTATCTTGTACCTCTTTTAGTGCAGGCAATAT
>JAYEGD010000159.1:0-2965 GCA_034658915.1 Campylobacterota bacterium
TGAAAATGAGTTTGGTGCAATAAACATTGAAGCAGTAGAGGATGATGATTGATAGTAGGTATTGAGGGTGTAGTAGAGTTAAAAGAGCCAACATTAGTACATGTAAATGTAAATGGCTTAATTTATGAAGTACATATTTCACTTCAAACATCTGCTACAATAAATGACAAAAGAGTAAAACTGCTTACTAATCACATAATACGTGAAGATGCTCAGCTACTATTTGGTTTTTCACAAAAAAGTGAAAAAATTATGTTTGAACAGCTTATTAAAATTAGTGGTGTAGGACCAAAAGTCGCACTTGCCATTTGTTCAACATTTACACCATCTCAATTTGGATCAATAATTAGCTCTAATGATATCGCTGGATTGAAAAAAGTTCCAGGAATTGGACCAAAGAGTGCAGGGAGAATTTTAGTAGAGTTAAGTGGTTTTGTTGATGTGTTAGCACAAAGTTCAACTACTCAAAATAGTTCTCACTCTGACGCTGTTTTGGCACTGGAGTCATTAGGCTTTAAAAAAGAGAACATACTCAAAGCATTGGGCGACTCAGATGAGAGCGACACAGCTACACTTGTTAAAATTGCTCTTAAAAAACTACAAAAACTATAAGGAAATTCATTGAAATTAACACTTCTATTTGGTGGGCAAAGCTATGAGCACGAAATTAGCATTGTAAGTGCAATTACAGTAAAACAAAAACTCTCTACATTTGATTTAAACTATGTTTTTTGTGATGATAAGCATGATTTTTATCTTATAGAAGAGGAGAGTATGAAAGCATCATATTTTAGTTCATATGAGTACAAAAAATCGCAAATAGTTACTATTGGCAATGATGGATTTTCTTATAAAAAACTCTTTGGCTCTAACACTTTTAAAAATCCAGTTTTAAATATTATTCATGGTGGAGATGGTGAAGATGCAACTATTGCTTCACTTTTAGAGTTTTATAGTTTTGAATTTATTGGTCCTAGAAAAGCTGCATCAGTTTTTAGTTATGATAAAAGATATACTAAATATTTAGCAGATGCAAGGAACATTAAGACACTCTCATATCAAGAAATATCAAGACAAAATAGGGATGTGAAATTTGATGTTCCATTTATTGTTAAACCATCTACGTTAGGTAGTTCTATTGGTGTAAGTATCATAAAAGAGCTTAGTCAATTAAACTACGCACTAGATGTAGCTTTTGAGTTTGATAACAGTGCAATAGTTGAGCCATTTATTGATGGTGTTAAAGAGTATAACCTAGCAGGGTGTAAAGTTAATGGAGAGTACATTTTTTCAATTATTGAAGAGCCAAATAAAGATGAGTTTTTAGACTTTGATAAAAAATATTTAGACTTTTCACGCTCATCTGCAATAAACAAAGCAGATATTTCAGATGAGTTAGAGTTGAATTTAAAAGAGAGTTTCAAAAAAGTTTATGATGAGTTATTTGAGGGTGCATTAATTAGATGTGACTTTTTTGTTATAGACTATGAGGTCTATTTGAATGAGATAAATCCAATTCCTGGATCTATGGCTAACTATCTTTTTGAAGATTTTGAAAAGAGTATAAGAGAGCTTCTTGTTAGCCTTCCATCAAAAAAAGATATCAAAGTGAGTTACAACTACATCAACTCAATTAATCAAGCAAAAGGTAAGTAGTGGCTCAAAGTGTTGTTGAGTACAATGGCATAGAGTTTAATATTAGTTATGAAATACTAAATCCAACCAAAAGAGAAAGTATTGTTTTTTTGCATGGTTGGGGGTCAAATAAAGAGCTTATGAAAAGCTCATTTTCTAAAATTTTAAAAGAGTATAAACATATCTACATCGACCTACCAGGCTTTGGAAATAGTAGCTGTAGTGTTGTTATGGATAGCCAAAAATATCTACATGTAATAGAGCTATTTTTAAGTGGTCTAAATATTTCATATGAAATAATATTAGGTCACTCATTTGGTGGAAAAATTGCCACTTTGCTTAACCCTAAAAAACTTATTTTAGTTGCATCTGCTGGAGTTTTATTACCAAAACCTTTTAGTGTAAAAGCTAAAATTTTTGTGAGCAAAGTGTTTAATTCACTAGGACTACATGTAATAAAAAAACTCTTCTTAGCTGATGATGCAAAGCAGTTAACACCCAATATGTATGAGACATTTAAAATAGTAATTAGTGAAGATTTTAAGACACAATTTCAACATAGAAAAAACGGTGCATTACTGTTGTGGGGCGATAAAGATAGTGCAACACCTATGAAGTCTGCAACACTTATGAGTAGTTATATTAAAAATTCAAAACTTGTGGTTTACAGTGGTGATCACTACTTTTTTATGAAAAATGTTTTAGAGATAGAAAAAGAGATTTTAGAGTATGTTAAATAGCCACCAGTTACAAAATTTAAAAACACCTGTATATATCTGCGAAGAGTCACTTCTTAAAAAAAATTTAGAGCTACTAAAATACATTCAAGAACAAAGCGGAGCAAAAATAATCTTAGCTCTAAAAGGTTTTGCAATGCACTCAACTTTCGAGATGGTAAGTGAGTATTTGCAAGGTTGCACTGCAAGTGGACTTCATGAAGCTCTTTTAGCTAAAGAGTTTTTTAAAAAAGAGGTTCATACTTACTCTCCAGCTTTTAGTGAAGATGAGATTGATGAAATAGCGTTAATTAGTAATCATATTGTTTTTAACACACCATTGCAGTTTCATCGCTTCTTCAAAAGAGTTAAAGAGATTAAACCTGAAATTTCACTCTCACTAAGAGTAAATCCAGAAGTTAGTAGTGTTGAAGTTGATTTATACAACCCTTGTGGTCTGTTTAGCAGACTAGGTACTACATGTAAAGAGTTTGATGATAGCATAGTCAGCTCTCTTGATGGACTCAACTTCCATGCATTATGCGAGCAAAATGTAGATGCGTTAGAGGATGTTTTGAAGAGTTTTGAAGAGAAATTCGGTAGATATTTAAAAA
>JAYEGD010000160.1:0-2959 GCA_034658915.1 Campylobacterota bacterium
ATGACATATTCAACAACATTTAAAAGGTTTAGATTCAAGGCGAACTTTGCTTGGCGATGCTAGCATCGTTAAGTGAAGTTCAACGCAGAAGGTGAATCTTTTAAATGTTGCCCGTAGGGTGAAAAGATAAGCTACAATCTGCTTCGTTAAAACCTCTTGTGGCACAATAAGTGCAACTGCGAGATTTTGCCTCACAGCTTATAGCTTCTCTTTTCATTGAATATGTCATCTATTATGGTCAGGCACTTAACAATAAATTAGATGAAGCAAGGCAATAAACAATGAAACAGAAAAACTACATCAATATGTCAATTTTTGATATTTTTAAAATAGGTCCAGGACCCTCAAGCTCTCACACTTTAGGACCTATGAAAGCTGGAAATCGTTTTAGAGCTTATGTTGAGTCTTTAGATAGTTCTGTTTTAAAAAACATCTCGAAACTTAAAATAGAACTCCATGGCTCACTTAGTGCTACTGGAAAAGGTCACGGTACGCATAGAGCAATTACTGCTGGAGTTATGGGTATGACTCCTGAGCTTTGTAATCCTGATGAAGTTTTAGAGCTATTTACAAAAGCTAATAAAATATACAATATTAAATTTAAAAACTTCTCAGTTGAGTTTCAAGAGAGTGACATCTGTTTTTGTCCAATCTTAGACTCTGTTAATTTTCCTTTTGCTAACACCCTCATACTAAAACTTCAAGACTCTAGCAGTAACACTTTAGTTGAAAAAGAGTACTACTCCATTGGAGGTGGGTTTATTACATGTAAAGATGAACAAGAGCCTGCAAGAGGAGAAGCTAAATACCTCTACTCAAATTTTAGTGAGCTAAGAGAGATTGTAGAGAGAAAAAATATATCACTATCTCAAATTATGGTAGAAAATGAGATGGCAATTACTGGGCTATCTTTTGAAGAGATTAAAGCTAAGTTAAAGAGCCTAGTGGATGTTATGTTAAAGTCTGTAAAAAATGGTTTAAAATCAAAAGAGGAGTTTTTACCAGGCTCTCTTATGCTTAGGCGTCGTGCAAAAGAGGTCTATAACTCTGCTTCTTCAAAAAAACATATTATGAATAAATACCTTATATATCTCAACTCTTATGCATTGGCTGCCTCTGAAGAAAACGCTGCTGGAAAAATTGTTGTAACTGCTCCTACTTCTGGTTCATCGGGATTAATTCCTGCAATTATGTACTTTTTAAAACACAATATGGGTGAGAAAAAAATGGCTATTGTGGAGGCAATTTTAGCAGCAAGCGCAGTTGGGTTTGTTGCTAAGACAAATGCTTCTATTGCTGGCGCAGAAGTTGGTTGTCAAGGTGAAATAGGTGTAGCAGCTGCCATGGGCGCAGCACTTATGGCAAGCATTAATAAAGAGCCAATTCACATTGTTGAAAGCTCTGCAACTATTGCACTAGAGCACCAACTAGGTCTTACATGTGATCCAATTGGTGGATATGTTCAAGTTCCTTGTATTGAACGTAATGCAGCTGGAGCATTAGAGGGGTACAACTCATACTTTTTAGCTTTTTCACAACACAAAAATATTTTGAGTTTTGATGAGGTTGTGCAAACAATGCTAGAGACTGGAAGAGATATGAACTCTAAATATAAAGAGACTGCTAAAGGTGGTTTAGCTACAATTGCTTCAGTAAGGTGCTAAGGACTTGATATGACAAACAGATACATTTTAATGCTCACGCTTTTAGTTACAGGTAACTTAATTGGTGCTGGAATTTTGGGTATGCCAATTACAACAGGACTTGCTGGTTTTTGGCCATCTATGCTTATGATGGTACTTTTTGCACTCGGAATGCTCTTCTCAGCAGTTGTTCTAGCAAATGAAGCCAACACAACACAAAATGATACTTTCAACTACCCTAGTTTGTATCAAAAATATTTAGGAACATCTGGTAAGTGGGTAGCAACTATTGCAAATTTAATTATTTTATATGGACTTTTAACTGGCTATTTAGCTGGAGGTTCTCAAATTATTGTTAATATTGTTGGAATCCCTACAGAATTTCAACCTCTTGTTTTACTCACACTATTTGCACTTTTAACACTTTTGTCTATCTCTGGAATGTCTGTTATTCAAAAATACAATACAGTTTTAATGCTCTCATTATGGACTGCTTTTTTTGTTTTAATTTTTGTAGGTTTTGAAAAAGTAGAGAGTGCAAAATATGCATACACAGATTGGGGCTATTTACCTATGGCAATTCCTATGATTGTTACAGGTTTTCATTTTCACAACATCATTCCATCTCTATGTAAAGACTCAAAATGGAGTAAAGATATTTGGAAACCAATTGCTATTGGTATGGGAATTGGTTTTGCCATGAATACCATTTGGATGCTAGTTGCAATTGGAGTTGTTCCTACTTTTGGAGAGATAAGTCTAAATGAAGCACGAGTTAGTGGTATTCCAATTACAGTGGAGATGTCACAAATTTTACACTCTCAAATATTCTCAATAATTGGGATGATATTTGCCATTATAGCCATAACAACATCATACGTTGCCAATGGAATGGGTCTAAAAGATTTTACAGAAGATTTTTTAAAAAATAGTCTAAACATTGAGAATAAGTGGATAATTTTAGCAGTTGCATTCATACCACCACTTATTTTGTCACTACTGTTTGCAGATATATTTTTAGAAGCTATAAACATAGCTGGAGGAATAGGAATTGTACTTCTTTTTGGAATACTACCGAGTATTATTTTCTACAAAAAAACATCATCAAAATTTGGAAAAATTATCTCAATTATATCTCTTATCGCGTTTAGTGTTGCACTAATTATTGTAACTCTTCAAACATTTCATATACTGCATATTGAGCCACATATGTAATATAAATAAAATTCACAATATTAATAACTTGTGAATTTTTTTTGCCTCTTTAATATCTTTTTCAATTGCCTCTTTTAGTAGCTCTAAATTATCAAACTTCT
>JAYEGD010000161.1:0-2953 GCA_034658915.1 Campylobacterota bacterium
TTTATGAAATATTATTGGATTGAACTTGATGCGTATAAGTCAGCTGAAAATATGAAAAACTATGTGGAAAAGGTCATTGAATTTTATGGGATAAATTATGAAATTAATTTTACATGACTACTTATCTGTATCATTTTTAACTTCTCTGATGCAGTTAGTCCAATTTAATATTTTTGATAAAAGAGTTATAAATTCAGCACCGTTTGCATCTTCAGCTATAAATTTATCTTTTGTGGTTAGTTTAATAATATCATTGTGGTTTGGAGTATTGAAAGATTTTATAAAATTTTTAAGTAATGACTTTTGGAACATTTAATAACCTCTGATTTTTTATCTTGTTATTTTATCCAAAACTGTGTTTAAAGTTTATTTGTACACACAACTATTTATTCAACTTCGTCTTCTTTTTCTGTAGTAGTATATTGCAAGTGCTAAAACAACTACAACAGCCAATAGTTGTGAATAAGCACCAATATTTAAAATTTTATACAAAATAAATGAGTGCTCTTTGTTGTCAATGTCTAGCTCCATCATTTTAGCTATGTGGCTCATAGCAGATGTTCCTAAATTTCCATCAGGGATACTTTGATGACATGATATACAAACACCCTCACGCTCAAGCTTTGAGAGCTGTTTCTTATTTAGTGGTTGAGAGAGTGTCCAGTGATGACCAACTGTCATAAGTTGAGTGTTGTTTTTATCTATAACTTGTGAATATTCATGTTTTAGGTTTTTAATAGCTGGAATTTGAGTAGTGTGTCTTGATGGAATTAATTTTTTATCCGCACTCATTAAATCTACTATTAAATCTCTACTTTGATCTCCTATATCTTTACCAGCATTTATGCCATATCCCATAGTTTTTGGGTTTGTATGACAACTCTCACAACTTCGAGACTCTTTTTGAATGGTGTGTGGCTGAATTGGGGACATATCTATTGCATTTTGTCCATCTTCTCCAGCGCCCTCTACATTTGGAATTTTGTAGATATGATTTTGCATAAGAGTTTCCCCATCTTTTCCTACAACTGTGATTGTTGTTTGGCATCCTGGAACTATGGGACTAATACGTCCCTCTCCATTTTGTCCCAATATTGGGTCTTCAAAACGTAAATATGAGCGAGTCTCGCTCACTTTTCCATCTACTAAATACTCTCTTAAATCTTTTTTCATATCTCCTGAGCGTCCATGAATATCTTTGTCGTGTGATGCTTTTAGCCAATCTATATTTTGTTGAGCATTTGAGTAGTCAATTTTAACATGACAACCATAACATTGTGGAGCCCAAGTTGCATGACATGCATAGCACTCAAGTTCAGTTGTGTGAGCATCAACACTATCCATAGCAATTAGTGCATTTTTAGAGAGCAACTCTCTCTCTTTTAGTCTCTTTAGTGGTTGAAGCATAATATCTTTTCCACTTGCTAGATGAACAACTATCTCATCTCCTTTTCTAACTACATTTGTCAAAGGATTTCCACGAGCTGATAGAAGCAGACCATCTTTTTTATCATATTGAGTTGCTTTTTTGAGATGCTCTTGAAGTGTCATAGTGACTCCTCTAGGAGTTCCAACTTTTGCAGTAGTGTTGAACTCATCGCTATAACCTAATGGTAATTCCCATGGGTATGCTGAGGTCGTTCCATGACAATCTTGACACTCAATTTCAACAGGTGCTAGAGTTGTACCACTTAAAAAACCATCTCCGTGCATATCATTAGAGGTGTGACAATCTTGACACAACATCCCTTTTTTGTAGTGGATGTCCTCTTTCATATGCATATATCTTTTAGTATGAAGTTTTGGTTGAGGGTTTCCCTTGTCATCATAAGTAGGATTGTAAGCACTCTCCATTAAACCTTGATACGACACACCAATTCTTTTACCTCTATTGTGGCAAGTTGTACAAGTTTCAACAGGGATTCCACTGTATTCAACATCATGAACTTTCACCTTTGTTTTACGTGAACTTTGAATAGAGTGAACTAAAAGATGACCTCTCTCATTTTTGTTTATGCTTTTGTCACTACCCTCATAGTAGCCCTCATTTGAGTAAGGAATATGGCAAGATGCACAACCAACGCCTCTAAAATCACCCCTTTTTGAACGACCTTTTGCTCCTGTATGACAACGTAAACACTCTTGACGTAAATATGTATAAACAGCTAGTGATGGGTCTTTTTGAACCTGCTCGGCAGTTGGCGCTGGTGGCAACTCTTTCATCTCTTGTGGAAATACTTGAGGCTCTAAGCTTGATAACTCTTGCATGTACTTTTTGTAAATATCACTTCCTAAGCGTTTATGAGGGTCTTTAGGGTTAGATGTTTTGTAGTTTCCAATATTGTGGTTGTAGCCATTTTTTCCACCAAAACTCCACAATGCACCTTGAATTTTACCCTGTTCTGTCTGCATCAGTGAGTTCTCTTGTGCGCTTACTTGTTCACTATGACACATTCCACATGTATTTTTATTTATGGCAGGAGAGGTTGGTGAGGGGTAGAACTCTTTTGGACCATCGCGATGTTGAAAGTAAAAAATTGTACCACTATGTGCTTTCTCTTTGGTTTTAGCACTAGGATTTCCACCATGACAAATTATGCAGTCATTATCTGGATGACCAGCTTCTAGTGCTACATCTTTAATAGCCATCATCATTTCAGAGTTGTTGTCTCTAATGTCTTCAATACCTTTATGACACTCTTTACATGTATTCTCAACGGCATAAATATTTAAAAATATTGAAATAATAATTAGTAGCTTTTTCAAAATAGTATCTTTATGGTTAAATTTTTGAGATTATATCTAAAATGCTCACTACATGTAATCTATTTAAGTGCCTGACCATAATAGATGACATATTCAACAACATTTAAAAGGTTTAGATTCAAGGCGAACTTTGCTTGGCGATGCTAGCATCGTTAAGTGAAGTTCAACGCAGAAGATGAATCTTTTA
>JAYEGD010000162.1:0-2938 GCA_034658915.1 Campylobacterota bacterium
GAGAAATTTGTCAATCCGTCTCTCATCTCCTCTTGCCAGATATCAAACTGGTCTTTTACCTCTAGTAGCCACTCAATAACTGCATCATTAGCTGGCGCACTTTGAACTCTTAACGCGCTTAAAACATTCTCTGTTTTAGTAACAACCTCATGAATTACGCTTATGCCTAAATATGCAGTTGTTGCTTTGTAGTTGTGAAACATACGAAAAAGTTCATTCACTGAACTCTCATATGTCTCATCACTCTCTAAAGCTAACACATTAGGCTCAAAATAGCCTTGATTAACTTCAAACTGTTCTGAAAACATTTCAAAAATTTCATAATCCAAATTTGGCATAATTATCTCTTTTAAACTAAAACTGCTTCTTTTTCGCCTGCTTCAATATGTCCAATAACATAGCCATTACTGTTATCTAAAACATAATCAACACTCTCTTTTTTTACAACAAGAACCATTCCAACACCCATATTGAATGCTCTGTACATTTCACTTCTCTCAATATGTTCAGACATAAGTTCAAAAATTGGAAGAGTTTGAATTGAGCTCTCTTTAACTACAGCTCTTAAGTTGTCTGGTAAAACTCTTGGCAGATTTTCAACAATACCACCACCTGTTATGTGAGCTAAAGCTTGAATGTGATTTTTCAATTTTTTAAAAGTTTTAACATATATTTCAGTAGGTGTTAGTAGTGTCTCAATCAGTTTTTTACCATTAAATTTATCATCAAAATTCATCTGCATTTTCTCAAAAAGAACTTTTCTTGCAAGTGAAAAACCGTTAGAGTGAAGACCTGAGCTTGGAAGTGCTATTAAAACATCACCATCACTAACATGAGCTTGACGGTCTAGTTCAGACTTCTCAGCAACACCAACTGCAAATCCAGCTAAATCGTAATCATCTTCACTATACATCCCTGGCATTTCAGCAGTTTCACCACCAATTAATGCACACTCACTTTGAATACAACCATCAGATATTCCACTAACAACAGCAGTTGCAACATCAACTTCTAGTTTTCCTGTTGCATAGTAGTCTAAAAAGAAGCTAGGTGTCCCAAAGTTGCATATCAAATCATTTACACACATGGCAACTAAATCTATTCCAACTGTGTTATGAATTCCACTATCAATTGCTAACTTTAATTTAGTACCAACTCCATCTGTTGCAGCTAACATAACAGGTTGTTTGTAGCCAGTTGGTAGTTCAAAAGCCCCTGCAAATGAGCCAATACCACCTAACACACCTTGAATTGATGTTGCTTTTACTAACGGTTTAATATTTTCAACAAAACTATTTCCTGCATCAATATCTACACCTGCATCTTTGTAACTTATTTGACTCATTTTTGCTCACACTTACCAAACACTTTTCCAAAAAACCAAAGTGATGGACAAAAATCAGTTAAAGCCCAAACTACAACCATTAAAATAACAAATGTTTGCAAAATCATCGCAATCATCATCTCACCTTGGGCAAAAAGCACCATAGTTACTGTTAAAACTATCGCCATCAAAAATCTCTGTATTCTCTCTGCGCACATATTTAACCCTTTAAATAATTTAATTTTTGATATTATATCATTTTTCAATAATGCTTTAACACCAATTTGATACAATCTCAAAAAATTAACAATAATGGATTTTACAATGAAAGATTTTATATACCCAGAGATGATGGTTCACACTGCACTATGTACTCATAAATTACCATCAGACATTGCAATAATTTCTGATAATGCAGAAAATTTAATGAACGAAGTATCACGTCATAAGGATTTTTCAAGCACTACATGTAGTGATATCAAAACATTAGATGATAACTCAAATGATGTAGTTTTGTACGACTTAAATAGTGACGCGGCTTCATTGGCTCATGTCAATAGAGTAGTTAAAGATGATGGATTAGTTGTTTTAAAACATAATAGTTTAGATGATATTAAAAGCAATACAATATTAATGGAGATTTTAGCTTCATACTTTAAAATCATTATGCCATTTAGTTTAGAAGATGGCTCAACTCTACTACTAGCTTCAAAACAGTACCACCCAACTGCAGATATTATTCTTCAACGCTCTGACTTAATAGATGGTTTAGAGTACTACAACTGTGATATACATGTAAGCTCATTCTCTATGCCAAATTACATTCGTAAAAACTACTTAGGCGTTATTAAAAACTAATGGCATTTAAGTATGCTATAGCATTAACAGGTGGAATTGCAACGGGGAAAAGTACTGTTGCGTCACTTATGGCTCTTAATGGACTAAGAGTTATTGATGCAGACTCCATATCTCATAAGATTTTAGATGAAAATAGCTTATGGGTAGAGGAGAATTTTGGTAAAGAGTTTGTTAAAAACTCAAAAGTAGATAGAGCAACATTAGGCAAACTAATCTTTTCAACTACAAGTGCAAAAGAGAAATTAGAGGCTTTTTTACATCCTAAAATTCGCTTAGAAATAGAGAAGCAGAGCATAAAGCAAGATGAGTTTAAATTCCCATATCTAATAGATATACCACTCTTTTTTGAAAACAGTTCATACAATATTCAACATAGTGTTGTTGTATATACTCCAAAAAGCACTCAACTGATGCGCTTTATAAAACGTAATGGCTACAGTGAAGAGGAGTCACTAAAAAGAGTTGAGACACAGATGGATATTGAGCAAAAAAAGCTCAAAGCAACTTGGGTAATTGATAACTCTAAAAATTTACAACATCTACAAGATGAGTGTGAAAACTTTGTTGCTAAAATTAAAAAACTATATAATAAGTAGAACAAGGTAGAAGATGCAAATCAGTAAATATAGTGCTAGTGGAAATGACTTTGTAATATTTCACACTTTTAAAAAGCGTGACTTAACAAAGCTTGCAATAAAACTTTGTGATAGACAAAATGGAGTTGGAGCAGATGGGCTAATTGCTTTAGTTCCTCAT
>JAYEGD010000163.1:0-12368 GCA_034658915.1 Campylobacterota bacterium
CACACCATCTCTACATAATTTTACTAAACCCAGCTCTTTACTGCCCTAAAGAGGATATTTTCAAAGAGCTTCAAGCGCAGGGGTTAGGTGTGCAAGTTCACTACAAACCAATATATCAAAACAGTTTTTACAAAGAGAAGTTTGGAGATGTCGCATTACATGTAGCTAATGATTTTTACAAAAGTGAGATTTCACTACCATGCCATCAAGGAATGAGCCTAGATAACGCTAAAGATGTTATAAAAAAAGTTCTACATGTAATGCAAAAATATTCACATAGAGGTTGTAGTTTTTAAAAGAGACTACCTGTTTTTTTGATTTATTAGGCTTACAACCTCTTGCAGACTCAACCCTGTTTTTAAGGCTATGGTCTCTTTATCTAAAATATCAAGTAAATTTATAGCTATTTTCTTTCTCTCTTCTAATTTACCAATAACATAAGTACTCTCATAAATACTGGCTTCATGATGTCTATTCATCTCATATTTATTATATTGTAGTTGCTCTTTTTCATCCATTTTTAAATAGTCTAGTTCTTCTTTTGCTCTTAATAGACCTTTAGCTTTTGGACTCTCTGATATCTCTTCATTTTTTAAGAAGTTTATCCATTCATCTAGTGTATCTTTTGAGTTGTTATTGAAGTTTCTAACTTTTATAAGATAATATTCAGGATATATTTTTTCTACTTTATCAGTTTTATAAAGTTCTTGCTGTTTTTCATTTAATTTTAATTGAGTATGGTTGTGTACTCCTATGAAATTTGTAGTACCTTTGTAGATATAATCATCTCCATCACCAAAATCAAAGTATAAAATAGATATTGATATTACTTTAGATACTTCTGAGAAAGCATCTCCTCTTTTCATATGCTCTGCGACTGCTTTACTTGAAGCATACAAAATTCTTTGTAAGTAATCTAATTCACTACTATATTGAATCTCTATTAATATTATCTCTTCTTTTTGATTTTTCACTTTAACATCTAATCTGTTAAATTTATCAGCTTCTGACTCTTGATTTGATTCAGACTCTAATATCTCTAATATAGAAATATCTTCAAAAAGCAGTTCACTTAAAAAACCTTCTAAAATCTCAAAATTCGCTTTACTTCTAAGAATTCTTTTTATTGCCCAATCAAAGCTTATAAGTTTTCGTTTCATAAATTAACTCTTTTTTCAAATTTATAAATATTAATTTATCTTTATTATAGTAAAGCTTAAATTAAGCTAGTCTTCTCGCTTTCACCTTCATGAAAAACGAGAAAACAAGAAGTTATTGATTTAATGTTATTGTAAGCTTACTTGTATTGCTCTCTCCAAACTCATCAGTTGCAATATATGAAACTGTACATGTAGTGTCTGAATAGACTTTTTCTGAATTTGTGTCAATTGTCATAGATGTTGATACTTCTGTTTTATTATTACTATTTTCTATTGAGTATGCTCTTTTTGTTATAAAATCACAAGTTGAGCCATAAATAAAGTTAATAGTATCATCTACTTCCATTATATCTGAATCTACTTTTGTAAACTCTAAAGTTATGTTTTGATCTTCTATTGTATTGTTTGCATCAATGGAAATTGTGCTGTTTTTAACACTATATTGTGGCGGTTGATTTTTAGCTGTAGTAGTTACTGATGAACGAGAGTCAGCTGTAAGGTTAATTAAAGTACTACCTACTTCTGCAACAACATTGTTTGCACCAGCAACTGTAGTTTTACCCCATAGTGGAGAAGTTTTTGCACCAGTTGTACTATCTATTCTTACTAAAGATAAAGCACTGTCGTTATCTACTAAAATTGCTTGAACACTTTCGATGTTAGTGTAAAGACCTGTACCAATTCTACCAGCAGAAGCAGCACTTGCATTAGCATCAACAGCAACCATAAGACCTTTAACATCAATTCCATTGTCAATATATTGAGCAAGATTTAAGCCTGTAGAATTAGCATCTAAATCTGAAGCTGTAATATAAGCTGTTGTTCCAGCTGGATTAAACCACTCATAAGTAACTTTAGACTTTGTAGGATCAAGCTTAATTGTTGAAGCACCACCTTTAACAGTAGTTACATTTAAGTCTGTGATTTTAAGAGCGATTTGGCTACCATTAGCATCTGAAGCCATTGATGGTTTTGGACCTGCAACTCTAACTACTAAATCAACACTACTAGTACCATTAATTTCGCCATTTTCAAGAACTAGATTGATTTTGTCTGTACGGTTCCATTTGTCACCTGTATTTGCTAAAAGGTTACTAAGAGTTTTTGAACCAATGTTGATTGCAGTAACTTTTGCTAAAGGTTGAACAGCTTCGTTAAGAATAGGAACACCACCTGCAGCTCTTATTTTATCTGGATTAAATTCAGCAATATTATCGCTAGTTATTACACCAGCATCAATGTTATATTTAACAGTCGTAAAAGTGCCATTTGCTGGTTCTGCTTTGACTAAATTCTCAAATGTTTTATCTAAAGTTGTAGAAACTGGAGCATTCATTAAATTTTTTCCAAGAGCATTTAAATCAAGTGACGAGGCTATTATCGCATTAACAAATGCATATTCGGGTTTTGATAATGGGTCTGTGTACATAATCTCATTAGCAGTTAAATTAAGGGCTGACGCTATTTTCTTTGTAACTTCATCTATTTTTTCTATATCTATTTTTTCAAAACTAAGTAAATTGGCTTTTAGTTGTTGGAAAATCATCTCTGTAATTGGTGTTATATTGATGAATCCTACAGGTGCATTAAGTGAACCTACAAATGGTAAGTCCACAGAAATATTGTAGTCTCCACTGTTATCAACATCGATATAAGTTGCTGGAACTTTTACACCATCTACATTTGGACCAGTTGTTGGCATAGAGCTTAAAGTTTTGTATCTTACATCAATATTTAAATCTTGATCGTAGTTTTGATAAGTAGCTGAACCTTTTATGACTTTACCAGTAATTACATTTTGAGTGTTTAGCTGTGTGTTATATCTTTTTGTTTTAGTTATGTTATTTTCATCAAAATATGTGTTATTTACTTGAGCATTTATGATGTAGCCATCTACTCCTAAAGCGTATGAAGAATCTACTATTGCTGTACTACTTATGTTAATGTCTAATGCAGCAGAGCTGTTAATCCAAAAGCCCTCATTTACATTAATAGATTGAAGTGGTGGAATATTCCCTAGCAGAGTTGATGGCTTAGTTAATGCATTGTAATATACATGCCACATATTGTCTTTATATTTCCAAATTGTTTTAATATCTGGATTATTAAACTCTTTTAAGCTCTTTAAATTGTATTGACCTCTCAAAGAGACTAAATTCCATCCGGTATCAACATTAATGTTTGAACTTTCAGGTAGTGTTCCATTAATTGTTGCAGAGGTCTCTTCACTTACATGTACCCAAAAACCAGTACCAGACTCAACACTTTTTAAGCTGTTTAACCCTAGATTAGCTAGTGCTTCAGAGTATATACCATTAGGCGATACAGCACTCCATTTACCACTTTTATAGCTCCATACTGTATTTGCTGTTGGTATTAGAGTTGAAATGTCATCATATGCTACATTACTACCTACTAAGTTCCATCCACTATTTAACATTAGTGTAGATGCACTTAGTGATGTTGTTAATAGCAGTGGAGCTAATATTTTAGATATTTTTTCTATATTCATTTTGACTTCCTTTAGATAAACTTTTATTATAATAACAAATACATGTAATATTTATGTCATATTTTGATATTAAAACTAAAGAGTTAGTCTTAGATAACCATTATATTGATTTTGAATCTAAATTGCCAAACTCATCACTATATCAGTCTTTAATAAAATATGGAATAATTTTTTGTTGTTTTATGAACACATTCATTTTCAAAATATTTCTTTATTTTTTTCATCTAGCATTAAATTCCTTTTTCAAATGGATTTTTAATAGTAAGTAAATCTATTTTCAGATTATGATGCATATCCTCACTGTATAGTATAGAACAGGAGGCACTTACTGCACTAGATACTATTAGTGAATCATAATAAGAGATATTATAATTTTCTCGTATATTACAAGCTTTTATAAATACCGCTTCATCTAATGCAACAATCAGATATCTTTTATAGCATGAGTGTATGAATTGGTCAATTTGAGAATTTGAGAATTTTAATTTTTTAATCATAATGTTTGAAACTTCATTAATAACCTGTACGCTTATCACACACCTTTCATCAAGTAAGATTTTTGATGCTATCTCTTTTTTCTTTAAATCTTGATTTCCAAATGCATAAAGTAAGATATTTGAATCACAAAAAAATTTATCTTTCATTTGCTTCTTCTCTATCAAATTTAAACTCTTTTGGAAAATCTACAGGATTATCTATAAGATGCTCAATAAAGTCTTTTTCTTCGGTTTTATTTAATTCCTTATGCTTTTCAACATCAAGTACAATTATTTGAACCTCACGACCTTTAAAGTGTTCATATTCTGGTATTTTTATATATTCACTATGGATGGTTGTTTGAAATTCTGCTGCATACATTTTAAGTCCTTTGCGTTAAAATAAATCTTCTTCTATAAAACCTTTTTTTATATATGTAAATAAAATCACTATTAAAAATATTTTTTACCTAACATCCCAGCTCATAACAGTTTTACCATCCTCGCTTTTTTCTATTGTTCCCATTCCCATTATGTTGTAACCTGCATCAACATAGTGAATTTCGCCACTAACTCCTGAGCTTAAATCACTAAGTAGGTACATAGCTGAGTTTCCTACCTCTTCAATTGTTACATTTTTGCGTAGTGGTGAGTTTGTCTCATTCCAGTTTAAAATCTGTTTAAAATCGCCTATTCCTGCTGCTGCTAGAGTCTTAATTGGTCCTGCACTAATTGCATTTACTCTTTGCCCTACTCTTCCTAAATCTTCTGCCATGTATCTTACAGATGACTCAAGTGCAGCTTTTGCAACACCCATTACATTGTAATTTGGAATATATTTAGGTCCACCTAAATAGCTAAGTGTCAAAATAGAGGCATTTGGACTAAAAACACTCTCTAAACGGTTTGTTAAGTCAATGAATGAAAAAACAGATACTTCCATAGCAATATTAAAAGCACCTTTTGTTGTCTTCATAAAGCTGTTGGATAGTGCCTCTTTAGGAGCAAAAGCAACAGAGTGAACTAAAAAGTCAATTTCGCCAAAATCTGCTTTTATTTTTTCAGAAATTGTGCTCATATCTTCTTCATCACTAACGTCTAACTTATAAACAGGAGAGTTGTTAAAACCCTCAGCAATAGGCTCTACTCTTTTTTTAAGAGCATCATTCAAGTATGTAAACGCCATTTGAGCACCTTGATTGTGAAGAGCTTGTGCAATACCATAAGCGATTGATTTGTTATTTGCTAGACCAACTATCAGCCCTTTTTTTCCATTCATTATCATTTAAAAATTCCTTAGCTATTTTTTATTATCTGTTTAAAATCTTCTACATGTAGTGCTGCTCCACCAACAAGCACACCATCTACATTATCTATTTGCATTATCTCTTCTGAGTTATTTACCTTTACGCTTCCACCATACAGAAGTGGTGCGCTAATTTTCTCTCTTAATGAGTAGTGAATTAACTCAATGTCATGATTTGTCGGTGTAAGTCCAGTACCAATTGCCCATACAGGCTCATAAGCAACTACTAGTTTTGAGTAGTTTAAATCAATTCCAACTAGTTGAGCATCTAGGTACTCTAGTAGCTCTTTGTTGCCTTGCTCTCTAACTTCTAATGGCTCACCAATACAGTAAATAATATTAAAGTCTAGCTCTCTGTAGTACTCATATTTTTCAGCAATACTCTCTTGAGTCTCACCTAAAACATGACGTCTTTCGCTATGTCCTATCAAGATAGTATTGATACCAAATTCTGAAAGCTGATCGACACCAATCTCTCCAGTAAATGCTCCATTTTGAGCAGGGTAGGCGTTTTGAGCACCTACAATGGTCTTACCATCAAAGTTGTCTAGTGCAGTTGCTGGAGGAAAAACAAAAACTTTTCTCTCTCTTTTGTCATCTTCTAAAAATTTATTTAACTCCGTAACGTATGAAGCTGTTATTGAACGGTTGTGATTTGTTTTAAAGTTTGCTGCTACTATTTTCATCTATTAATCCTTAACAATTAGTGCTTTAACACCTGGTAAAATTTTACCCTCAAGTAGCTCTAGTGAAGCACCACCACCAGTTGAAATAAATGTCATCTCCTCATCCACACCAATACGTTGAACTAAGTCTGCAGTATCTCCACCACCAACAACAGTTGTCGCATAAGAGTCAGCCACAAAGTGAGCAATTTTGTTTGAGCCTCTAGCAAAACGCTCCATCTCATAAACACCCATTGGACCATTCCATAAAATAGTCTGAGCATCAGCTAAAACTTGGCGGTAAAGCCTTACAGTTGCTGGACCTATGTCTAGTCCCATCCAATCTCCTGGTATCTCTTGCGCTGTTACAAGACGACTCATGCTATCTTCTGAGAATGTTTGAGCTGCAACAACATCAACTGGTAAGTAGAACTTAACACCCAATCTTCTAGCCTCATCCATAATGTGTTGAGCATCTTCTAGTAAGTCATCTTCTACAAGAGAGTTTCCTACATTGTAACCCATCTGTTTTAAAAATGTAAATGCCATACCACCACCAATAATTACCTTATCTACACGAGGAAGAAGGTTAATCAGTGCTTCTAATTTTCCAGATACTTTACTACCACCAACAACTGCTACAAATGGGCGAACAGGTTTTTTCATAAGAGTTCCAAAGAACTTTATCTCTTTTTGAAGTAAAAATCCTGATGCTTTATGCTCATTGTCAAAAAATTGAGTAATTCCCTCAACAGACGAGTGCGCTCTATGACTCACTCCAAATGCATCGTTAATGTAAAACTCTGCCATATTAGCAAGAGCTTCTGATAGTTTTACGTCGTTCTTAGTTTCGCCCTTTTCAAATCTTAAATTCTCTAAAAGTAGAACTTCTCCACACTTTAACTTAGCAGATTTTTTAAGAGCATCTTTGCCTACAATATCTTTAGCTAAAACTACGTCTCTTTTTAAGAGTATTTGAAGACGTTTTTGAACAGGCTCCAAAGAGTACTTTTTACTAAACTCGCCATTAGGACGACCCAAATGTGATGCTAAAATTACCGAACAGTCACTGTCTAAACAGTAGTTAATTGTAGCTATTGCTGAACGGATACGTCTATCATCTGTAATATTACCAAACTCATCTAGTGGCACATTAAAGTCACATCTGATAAAAACTTTTTTACTTCCTAGTTCCAAATCTTTAATATTTAATAGTTCCATTTTAATTCCTTTGTTTATTAATTTAAACACTAAAACGAACAAGTCCGTTTTAGTGGCAGGGACAAATTGTCCCTACAACCCCCTAAAGCTTCAAAAACTATATTTTTGAGATTTTTTCTGCTTTACTCTTCATTTACTATGTGTAGTGCCATCTCAATAAGTCTGTTTGAATAGCCCCATTCATTATCATACCATGCCATTATTTTAACTAGGTTACCGTCAATTACTTGCGTTAGGTCATCAGCTATTATGGCGCTCATTGGTGAATTTACAAAGTCTTGAGAGACTCTCATTTTTTTATCTACTTCAATAATATTTTTCAGTCTGTTTTGTGATTCATCTGTAAAAAGTTCGCTCAACTCCTCTTTTGTGGTATTTTTGTTAATTACTACATTAAAATCAACCATAGAAACATCTGGCGTTGGAACACGCACGCTTTGACCATGTAGTTTTCCATCTAGTGATGGAAGAACAAGCTTCATAGCTTTTGCTGCTCCTGTGTAAGTTGGAATCATATTAACAGCTGCCGCTCTACTTCTTCTAGGGTCACTTTTGTGAGTTGCATCCAGCAGGTTTTGATCATTTGTGTAAGCATGAATTGTTGTAACTAAACCCTTATCAATTCCAAAATTGTCATCTAAAATTTTTGCTACATGACCTAAACAGTTGGTTGTGCAACTAGCATTAGAGATGATTTTTTGACCACTATAAAGATGCTCATTTACACCAATTACAAAAGTTGCAGTCTCATCATCTGCAGCAGGTGCTGAAAAAATAACTCTTTTAATACCTTTTTCAATGTGGTGTTGTGCCTCTTTTTGAGTTAAGAACATTCCACTACACTCAATAACAACATCTGCACCAAGTGATGCAAAATCTACTTTTTGTGGATTGCTTTCGTGTATTACATGTACTTCTTGAGAGCCTATTTTTAAGCAGTTTTCACTCATTAGTTCAACACTGTGTAAAAATTGACCGTGAACTGAGTCATTTTCTAATAGGTATTGCATCATAGTTGTTGAGTTTAAATCGTTTATTGCTACTAACTGAACATCAAGGTGTTCACAGATTAATCTTGAAACGCATCTTCCAATGCGACCAAAGCCATTTATAGCTATCTTAAGTGGCATATATTCCCTGTCTAAAAAAATTTTAACGATTCTATCAAATTTTTGTTATAATTGCGTTTAAATGAAAATGAAAATAGCAATTTATGGTGGTAGTTTTGACCCTATTCACAATGGTCATGTAAATGTTGTACAAACAGCACTGAAAACATTAGATATTGACTACATAATTATTCTTCCAACTTTTTTAAATCCTTTTAAAAATAGCTCTTTCATAGATGAAAATATAAAGCTCGATTTATTAAAAGAGCTTTTTGAAGAGTATGAGAAAGTAGTTGTTAGTAGTTATGAGGTTGAACAAAAAAGAGAAGTTGCGACTATTGAGAGTGTGGAGCATTTCATAAACTTTAATAAAAATATTGAAAAGCTATATTTAATCATAGGGGCTGACAATTTAGGCTCACTTCCAAAATGGAAAGAGTATGAAAAGTTAGCATCATTAGTCGAATTTGTAGTCGCATCAAGAGATAACATTGAAGTTCCTAGTAGCTATAAAAAATTACATGTAGAGCAAAACATCTCATCAACATTTTTGAGAAAAGAGTTTGATACAAACAAAGTACCACCAAAAATTGCAAACAAATTAAGGAAAATATATGAACAAAAGATTAGATAACATTGTCTCAATACTAGAGAAACATAAAGGCGAAAATGTAGAAGTTTTCGATTTAAAAGATACAGACTACATGACAGAGTATGTTGTAGTTGCATCTTCATTAGGCGAGCGTCATACAGAAGCTCTACTAACACATCTAAAAAAAGATTTAAATGGCAGTGAAGAGTTTTTACATGTAGATGCAACAGGCGAATGGATAGCAATAGATTTAGGCGATATTCTAGTTCACATCATGATACCAACACAGCGTGAAAAGTACGATTTAGACAAATTTCTAAATGAAGTAAAAAGTAAATAGATAAGTAAGTTCACTTAACGATGCTAGCATCGCCAAGCAAAGTTCGCCTTGAATCTAAACCTTTTAAATGTTGTTGAATATGTCATCTATTATGGTCAGGCACTTATGCAGATGTTGGCTACTGAAACTGTACTCAAACAAGCTGAGATGATTGCCAATGAACTTAGTAGTTCATAGCAATTAGCCTATTTTAAACTATCCTATCTATCTCCATCTCAAAGTAATCTTCTATTTTTGAGTACTTTAAATCTTCATACTCTGTTGAGATAATCTCATAGTTTAGTGGGACTATCTCTTTTGCTAAGCTCACTTTTGTGAAGTCAATGCTACTTAAATAGCTATGGTTTTGAGCCAACTCTTTAATGGTTATGGTTGTGTCGAACTCTGCTGGATTAAATGGTTTTTTCATGATTTTCCTTTATAAAATTGTAGTTGTTTATGATGAGCAACTACATGTAATGCTCTGTAGTTTAGAGCTACTTTTTGCGTACTCTTCATGCTCTACATGTAGAGCGTATGGGTCTTGTGCAATTTGTAGTAACTCCTTTACATGTAAGAAGTCACCATCTTGCGCTTTTTGGATTGCATTTTGAAACATATAGTTTTTTAAAACATATTTTGGATTTATTTTTCTCATTTGTGATAGCCTCTGCTCTTTAGTAATTGCTTGTAGAGCTAATCTTTTTTTGTAGAGTTTTAGCCACTCTTGAATGTTTTTGTACTCATTAAATGGCTCATAGTTTGCTAAACTCAAGTTGTAGAAAAATGGTGTGTAATCTACCTCATCTTGCTCTAAAGCTTTTAGTAGATGTTGAATTAAAGAGATGTCTTCATCAAAACACTCAACAAGTCCTAACTTTTTTGACATCACTTCAAAGTAGCTCTTTTTGTACTTTCCTATAAAACTATTAGCATAACTCTCTAGGAGTTCTTGATTGGCAATTGGCGAAAACATTTTTGATAAAACTAGCAAGTTCCATTGTGCAATAAAAGGTTGATTTTCAAAACTGTAACGCCCATCATAATCTGAGTTATTACATATTTTAGCTCTGTTAAAACTCTCCATAAATGCAAATGGACCATAATCTATTGTAAGACCATCTATGCTCATATTATCTGTATTCATAACACCATGCATAAAGCCTAAGCTTTGCCACTTCACAACCATTTTTAGAGTTTTATCTACTATCTCAAAGTACAACTTCTCATAGCAATTATCTGCATTTTGAAGATGAGAAAAGCTCTCATTAATCACAAAATCTGCTAAATTTATCAGACTCTCTTTTTTATTTGATTTTAGATATGCAAACTCAAATGAGCCAAACCTCATCCAGCTTTTTGATGCTCTTAAAACTATGGAGCCCTGCTCTTCGCTCTCTCTAAAGACAGGTGTGTTAGATGTAATAATTGCTACAGCTCTTGAACTCTGCACTCCTAGAGCATGCATCGCTTCACTAATTAAGTACTCTCTAATGCTTGAGCGTAAAACTGCTCTGCCATCGCCATCTCGTGAATATACAGTTTTGCCTGAGCCTTTTAATTGCAAATTATAGTTATTTATTTTTCCTAAATTAAGCGCTCTTCCATCACCTAAATTTGGAGTGAAATAGCCAAATTGATGACCGCTATATGCACTAGCATAAGTTTGAGAACTTATCTTTAGTGTACCATTTAGCAGTGAAATAAGCTCTTTTTCATCTAGCTTAACTCCTAGCTCATCTATTAGTTTTTGATTATGGCTAACAAGTTTTACACCACTTAGTGGAGTTGCACTACATGTAGTGTAAAACTTACTATTTAAGCTCTTTAAAAATGATGTATCTAGCTCAATGCTCATAAGTTGTATGACAATGCATTTTTAACATAATCGATATGACGCATACCAATTAATGTTTTTGATACATATTTTTTATTTGCTAAAAACTCTAATGCCTCTTTGTCTAGTGGTTCTGATAGGTTTAAATTTTTTGCAACTATTTTACTAATAGCGTGTTTAATATTTCTTTTGTAGCACTCTAAAAACTCATCAATAACCTCAAAATATTTCTCATCTAATCTTATATTTTGAACAATGTATGGTATTACTTGGTACTCAACAGTATCATCTACATCTCCACAAAACTTAAACTCGCTCTGCTTTTTAATGATGTCATCTATTAAATCTTGTAGATGCTTGCTTGGTATCTCTTTTACTTTTTTTAGTAGTTCATTGTAGTTACTACATGTAGAGTAACTTGCAAGCCTTAGCATTCCACCCATATAAAAAGCATTTAGAGGTCTATTAATTTGCACTTCAATGCCATTTTCATTAAAATATCTTGCAGTTGGTGTGCCATCTTTTTCGTAGATATTCATAGGGAGTTGAATAGCTTTGAAGTGGTGGTTCTCTCCTGCTATCTCTTTTGCATACCCAATTAAATGTTTATACTCTAAAAAGTGATAATCATTTGGCTTTTTAGAAAATGAGTTAGAGCTAATTCCATAGCCTCTAATTTTGCCTTTTTCTACCATTGTCTCTAAAAATGCAAACGCTTTTTTTACTCTATCTTGCATAATTTGATGATGCTTTTTAATCTCATCATCTGTTGCATTTGATTTTAAATTGCTCATTAAGTAGTACTCTGGATTGTGAAGCAAGTAGATGTCAATGTATGATGTTTGCAATCTTTTAAGAGAGTTATCAATTTGATCACTTAAAAATTGAGGTGAAATACTGTGAAAACACTCAGGTGAGTACTCCACCAAATCTTCAACCATCCAGCCCTCTTTAACACGTTGCATATTTGGACCTTGAATGTAACCACCCTTTGTTACAACACATATTTTTTCTCTATCTCTTGATTGCAAAGCATTTCCAACAAGCATTTCAGCCTCACCATACATGTAGTTTGATGATGTGTCAATATCTGTGATGCCATTGTCAAGCGCATAGTTTAGCGCTTCTACATGTAGAGGGTTTTGGTATGTTGTTCTGTATGTTCCAAATG
>JAYEGD010000164.1:0-2889 GCA_034658915.1 Campylobacterota bacterium
TGGTGCAGCAGCTAGTAGCTTCTTAAAAGGTAACTCATCGTTAACAGCTATTACAAATCATCATACTAATGTGCATCAAGGACTACAAGAAGCCATTAACTTAAATCAACAAGAAAAATATGAAGAGGCACTTGCTCGAATTAGAGATGTAGAAGTATCAAGTGAAGATGCATTCCAAAATTTATTTGGAATTGTTAAGGCATCTCAGAACTAAAATAAGGGATAACATCACTCAATAAACTCAACAACATCTTCAAAAAGTAGTCTCAACTGCTCTGATTGTGGGTTTATTCTGTATCCAAACGGTAAGATTAATGCTACTTGGTATTTTTGCGTATCAAAATTTTTGATTTTTGATTCAGATTTGTTTTATATTTCGTTGGATTTACCTAGAGTTTACTTTTTTTCTTATAAACCTAAGTGTCTTGACAGTTTTATATCTACTTCTTTTAATTCTTGATTATTTAGTAAAGTTAAAATATTATCTAATTCTATCCTACTGATATCTAATGTGCATAATTCATTAATACATATTTCACTTCTCTTTTTTAAATTTTCTCTTTTTTCTACAATGACTCTTAAGTCTCCACCAAATATATTTGTAGATAGTGGAATTACTGTCACACCTTTAAATTGTACTTTGTCTATGTTTCTATTTGCCACATCATTTTGTATTATAAGAGCAGGTCTTATTTTACCAAATTCACTATTATATTTTTTACCAAAATTTACTAAATATATCTCACCTCTTTTCATCTTATTATAACTCTTCTACAATCTCTTCTATCTCTAGAAAATCACTGTAAGATTTATCTCCTAAAGCATTTTGATTATTCATAAGATAAACTTCATCTTCTATCTTCTCTTTAAGTTTTTCATATAGTGAATAAGGCAATACAACACTTTTTGTTATATGTTTTTTAGCGTCCTCTACAAATGTTATATCTGTAGGTCTTGTGATATATGATGGCTTTTTTATAAAATCACTTGAACTGATAGTTATCATATTATATCTCCTATTTTAATTATAGTTTTTATTATACTATTATTAAAAACTATTTGTCAATGAAAAACATCTCTATTTCTATCAATACTATTTAAATTTATAAAAATATTCACTAAACATCATAGACAACTACCCCGTAGTTGTCATCTATTTTGTAAAATCTTGTCTCTGGCATAAAGTGTAAATCTTTTAATCTTCCAATTTGTATCATTGAGTTTTTATTTACTTTAATTGCGTGTTCTAAAAAAAATCTTCTAATATTTACAAATTTTACGTTATCTACAAATTTATACTCAAATTTACTGTGAAGCTGCATCTGTTTGTAGTTAAATACATGTGAGTCTAAACTTAGTTGTGTTGAAGCGTACTGAGTTGGAAGGTGTCCACTTAAGTCTGTTAGTGAGTTTTCTATAAATGAGTATTTTTGTGGGATTGTCTCTTTTTCTAAAAATACATAACGATTTAGCTTTAAAGAGTGAACGTCCCTCCAGTATGTGTATGCTGGGTTGCTCAACTCTAACTTTGTTCTCATCTCTTTCCAAAGCCAGTGATGATTTAGTAAATTATAAAAGAGTGGATTACTCTTCAACTTCTTCACCAAAATGTTCAATTGCACTAACAATCATAAAAAAATCGTTTACCAATGGAGCATACACATGCCTACTTAAACCAGAACTTTTATGTATATCAAAAATAGTTTTTTGCTCATTAATTGAGCGCAACATAGCTTTTGAGTCTCGCAAAGTAACATATTGGACGTTGTGTTTAATATGCTTGTTTAATTGCTCTTTAACTTCATTTAAAACTTTATCATCTCCACTTCTAACACGATTAATAACAACTACAATATTTGCATTTGCTGAAGCTTTTAAGATGTACCTTACACTTAAAACAGTGTTTTGTATGTCTGCTCTTGAGTAAAGTGTTGGAACTACAATCACATCAGAAGATGCAAGAACTTCTGCTGCTCTTTTGTCCTCAAAACCACCAAAGTCATAAAGACGATTATCTTTAATATTAATAGAGCCTCCACCAGTTGTTTGCTTGATGTTTGATAATGCACTATATTTATCATTTGTTACCATTTTCAAACCAAAATGTTTAGCTATATTAAAACTAATTGTACTTTTTCCTACTCCACCTTTGAAGTTCATAACGCTAATAATCATTACATGTACTCGTTTTTGAACTCTACATAACGAGATGCTGATGCATAAAGCTCTTTTACTTCAGCATCATTTAACTCTCTTACGACTTTTGCAGGACTTCCCATAATAAGTGAGCGTGGTGGAAACTTCTTATTTTTTGTAACCAAACTCCTAGCTCCTACAATTGACTCTTTACCAATTACTGCACCATCTAAAATAGTAGAACTCATACCTATTAAACAAGCATCTTCAACTACACAACCATGAAGCATTACTTGATGCCCTACTGTTACATCATTGCCAATAATTGTAGGAGTTCCATCGCTCATATCTTCTAGTTTATGGTGAGTTACATGTACCATTGATAGATCTTGAATTGAGGTTCTGTCTCCTATTTTAATGTAGTGAACATCTGCTCTTACAACTGCACCAAACCAAATGGAGCAATCTTCTCCAATATCGACGCGCCCTATTACATCTGCTGATGGTGCTATCCAACTGTTTTTACCTATTTTTGGCTCATACTCTTTAAATTTCATTATCATAATTAGCTATCTTTAAATAGTCTTGCAGCTAAGCTTTGAACTTTTGTTGCAGTCTCTTTTTTTGTTGCTTTAGAGATTTTTTCCATATGTTTTTCAATTAATTCTTGTGAATTAATTAATATATCATCTCCAGTAGGTTTTACTTTTACATAGCTTCCATCACTTTGTAATTCATGTGCTAATACATTAT
>JAYEGD010000165.1:0-2873 GCA_034658915.1 Campylobacterota bacterium
AAACTTAAAATGTATGGAGTTATTGATACTTCAGGAAAATCACTTTTAAAGATTATTAATGACATTTTAGACTACTCAAAAATAGATAGTGGAAATATAGATTTAGAGTCAAAAGAGTTTAATATAGTGTCACTATTTAATGAAATAGTGACACTTTTTAAGAGTGAATCAAAGAAAAAAACTATTACTTTAAATTTGAATATTGACGAAAATGTAAGCGAGAATTACATAGGAGACTCAACAAGAGTAAATCAAGTTATCTCTAACTTGTTAAGCAATGCAATAAAGTTTAGTCATCAAGATAGTCAAATTAATGTAAGGCTAAAACAAGATGATAGTAAAAAAGTATTACATGTAGAGGTAGAAGACTTTGGTATTGGTATATCTAAAG
Source organism: Campylobacterota bacterium (assembly GCA_034658915.1). Lineage (GTDB taxonomy): Bacteria > Campylobacterota > Campylobacteria > Campylobacterales > Sulfurimonadaceae > JAYEGD01. The sequence continues at coordinate 392 of JAYEGD010000165.1, forward strand.
ATAATATTGAAAAAATATTTGATGCTTTTGGACAAGCAGACTCCTCTACTACAAGAGAGTTTGGTGGAACTGGTTTAGGTCTTACTATTACATCATCTTTAATTGAATCTATGGGTGGAGAGTTAAATGTTACTAGCACCCTAGGAGAAGGAAGCAAATTTAGTTTTACTCTGCCACTTTAATTTATCAACTATTGGATATAATTATAAAATTATAATATTTAAGGTTGTGCATATATGGGGCTTAAAGTTGTAGAGCGTTATGGTAGTAGTTTTAAAGAAAAAATCTATTTACCAGCTATTTTTAGTGGTATGAAAACAACACTTAAACATTTTAGTGAAAGTTTAAGTGGTGAGTCTGAGAGTTGTAATTTGTGCTATCCTGAACAACTTCCTACTGACATAACTCCTCGTTACAGAGCTATCCATAGGCTTACTCATAGAGAAGATGATGACTCAATTAGATGTGTGGCATGTTTTATGTGCGCAACAGCATGTCCAGCTTCTTGCATAGAAATTGTTGCAACTCAAAGAGAAGATGGAGTTGATGAGAAGATGCCAAGCATCTTTAATATTGACCTGCTAGAGTGTGTGTTTTGTGGCTATTGTGTAGAAGCATGTCCTGTTGATGCAATTAGAATGGATAGCGGAATTTTTTCAATTATAGGCGACAATAGAGAAGATTTCATCTACAATAAAGAGAAACTTCTCAGCATAAAAGGCATCTCAAATGAGGAGTACAGCTATGCAAAATGAGATACTCTTTGCAATTTTAGCACTAGTATCAATTGTAAGCTCAATTGTGATGATAAACGCACACAGACCAATAGACTCAGCACTTAGTTTTATTGTAACTCTTATAAGTATCGCAGCACTTTTTGCTCTAGTTAATGCAACATTTTTGTTTGTTGTTCAACTAATCATCTACGCTGGTGCAATTTTGTCTTTAATCCTTTTTATAATTATGTTTTTAAATATCAAAGATGAAAATTTACCACAAGAGAAAAATAAAAATAAGTGGCTTATTGCTACATCTATCATAATTTTGCCATTTAGTGCTATTTTAATAGATCTGATTTTAATGAGTGACATCTCTACTACATCAATTCAACCACAAAATTTTGGAAGCATAAAAGATATAGGGCTAACACTATTCTCAAAATGGATTTTGCCATTTGAGTTAGTCTCAATTTTACTACTTGTTGCATTAGTTGGTGCAGTGACTCTCTCTAAAAGAGATAGTGCATGAGTAGCTATCAACCACCTTATACGATAACATCTAAAATGTTATCTCTAGCTACTCAAATAGGTGAAGAGTTGACTAAAATTGAGTATGAAGCAAATAAAATCATAACTCCATACCTTCGTAAAAAAAATCGTATTAAAACTTTAGCAGGTACTCTTGAAATAGAGGGTAACTTTTTAGGTGAAGAAAAAATCACTGCTATTTTGGAAGGTAAAAGAGTTTTAGGAACATACCAAGAGCTCCTTGAAGTTGATGGTGCAATTAACGCATATAAAGAGTTTGAAAATTATAGGTATGATAATTTAGATGATTTATTGAAATCACATAAAATTTTAATGAAAGATATTTTAACAACTGCAGGAAGCTTTAGAGGTGTAAATGTAGGAGTTGGAAGTAGTGATGGTGTTAGTCATGTAGCACCACCACATGGTGTAGTGCCACAACTTATGCAAGATTTATTTGTGTGGCTTAAAAATAGTGATGAACATATTTTAATAAAGTCATGCGTATTTCACTATGAATTTGAGTTTATTCACCCATTCTCTGATGGCAACGGAAGAATAGGAAGACTTTGGCAAAGTGTTATTTTATATCATTGGAGAAAAGTTTTTTCTGCAATTCCAACTGAAAGCATTATTAGAGATAATCAAGATAGTTATTATAAAGTATTAGAAGAGTCTGGTGCATTGGGAGAGAGTACACCTTTTATAGAGTTTATGTTAGATGTTATTTTACATACAATTAAAAGTTCGGTAAAAAATTCGGTAAAAAGTTCGGTGAACACAGAAGATAAAATTTTAGAGTATTTGAAAAGTAATCCATCAACTACAATAAAAGAGTTAGCGGAACTTCTAAATTTAACATCAAGAGCAATAGAGAAGCAAATAGCTAATTTGAAAAAAGAGAATAAAATAGTAAGAGTTGGAAGTGCAAGAAAAGGTCATTGGAAGATTTTAGATGATGAAAATTAGTAACCATTCATCACCTATGAAAAAACAGTCAAAATCACTAGTGATTTGAGCTTTTCGCTGAGAAAAACCTAGTGTTAACGTAGTAAAATGGGCTTTGCTCATTTTACGTGTTGAATAGTTACAAAATTAAAAGGATTAAAAAGTGTTAAAAGCATACATGATACTCTCAATAATACTCTTTTCCATTGGAGTAGTTGGCTTAATTAGTAGGCGTAATATTATTGTTATGTATATGTCTATTGAACTTTTACTAAATGCTGTTAATA
>JAYEGD010000166.1:0-12125 GCA_034658915.1 Campylobacterota bacterium
CCAATAATGAGTATATTATCATTCAAATTACTCCCAAAGATTGTTCAAACCAAGAGATAGATGATTGTATTAATGAAATTAATCCATCTTATGATTTAATTAAACTAAATGCAACACTCGGTGAACAGTCTCGACCAGGTGTTGATATTTTATTTACAAAAAATCCAAAACAAAAAGAGGAAGAAAAAAATAGTAATATTGAAAAAACTGCTGAAACAAAAGAGTCTAAACAAGAGAGTAAAATAGATAGAGAACATCTAGACACAATGCACTATGGAGACCATGAGAGAGTGAGCGCTGTAGAGTTTGCGAAAGAGTTCAGCGTTGATAGCGATACAATTGCTGATTTGAACGACATTGAACAAGAAGCTACAGATGCACTATATTTAAAAGATAAGCTAACTCAAGAGACTATAGATATAGTAGCAAGCACGCTAAAAAACTATATGCGTATCTTAAATCAAACGATAGAGTTTCAAGACATAGCTTTTGCAATAGGTTCACTTGTTTCTCTTTTAGAAACTTTGGTTATTGATGAACTAAATAGTGACAAAAGTGATGAGTTTAAAGCCTACTTAACAGGAATAGTTAACGATCTATCACAATGGAAAGAGCATATTTTCATCTACCAAAATACAAATGACATACACTATTTAGATGCTTCACTTTTTGAAAACTGTAAAACTATTGAAAATATTGTAAATTGTGTAGAGATAGAAGATGATGAGGATGATTTGGAGTTTTTTTGATTAATTTCTACGCTTTAATCGTTCTCAAAAGTGTTACTCTTCTTATGAAAAGTATTAAGATTGAAACTGCTAATATTTTAAAATCTACCTCACTTGCTTTATGAATATTAATAAAATCTTCACTCAATGTTGCTGCAACTCCTAAAGATTGCAACTCTAATATTTTTGGGACATAAACTGCACTAAAGAGTAGAAGTGTAAAAATTACAACAATAGCTGATAGCATTGCAACACTGTCTCGTCTTAAATTTCTATACTCTACTACCTCATACATTGTAACTACGATTGCCATAAAATAGGTAAAATAACTAAAACGCCTAAACACTTCACCCATAATAAGACCTTGATCATATCTGCTTAACTCTAATGGAATAACTAATGTTTGAGTATTAAAAATAGTTGAAGCAACAACTATACCTAAAATTAACACTGCTCCAAAAGTAGCACCTAGCAACAACAAGTAACCCAACTCTATATATATATTTTGTCTTTTCATTGTATTGTAAACCCTCTGTTATACCCACTATAATCTTTGTAAAACTCTATACTAGAATTAAACTCTAAAAATTCTAATATCTTATCTTTTTGATCGTATCCCATTTCACATGCAAAAAATGGTATCTTTTTGTCTCTTACATGTAATAGAAGTTTTCTAATTAACTCATCACCTACATCTCCACCAAAGAGAGCGTTATGTGGCTCGAAAAGTACATTTTTATCTAACTTAAAATCTTTTGCAATATATGGTGGGTTTGATACTAAAATCTCTATTTCACTCTCATAGCCACTTAATAAGTCACCTTCTATTAATGTAACTCTATCTTCAAGGTTAAACTTCACTATATTTTTACGCGCTACATGTAGAGCTTTACTGCTTATATCTATTGCATCAATTTTTATGTGTGGAAGTTTAAGTGCTAAAACAACTGAAATAATAGCACTTCCAACTCCAACTTCTACTACTTTGTACTCTCTATTTTTATCAGCATACTCTAAAACTTTATCAATCAAAAGTTCAGTCTCTGGTCTTGGAATTAATGCACCATCATCTATGTAAAATTCATAACCATAAAAATCTACTACATGTGAAATGTACTCTAAGGGAATATTTTGCTCCCTTTTTGCTATCCACTTCTCTAACTCAATCTCATCTACCTCTACACTAGAGTCTCCATGAGTAATTAACCACAATTTATCTTTTTTAATAAAACGTAAAAATAGTAGTTGAGCTTCATGAAATGGCTCTTCTACTACTTCTGATAATCTACATGTAATATCTTCTATACATCTATTAACCTCTACTAAAATTTCAATTCCTCTTTAAGTTCATCACTACCAATATTCTCAATACTTCCGCCTAGCTCTTTAATACGCTCTAAAACAGGTGGATGTGTGTAGTGAAAAAATATATATAGCGGATGAGATAGTGGAAAACTTTTATTCTCACTCACAAGTTTAGTAAGTGCTTGAATTAAGAAAAACCCACCTCCCAATTCAGCACCCGTTTTGTCTGCTTCAAACTCATTATGCCTACTTACAAGACCAAAAATAGGCATCATAATAAAGCCTAAAAGTGGCATAAACAGTAAAAATAGAATCATTAAATTAGCAGGAGTTACACTAACTTTCAGCTCTAAAAACAGCTCACTTGGTAAGTTTCCAAAAATTGCAAACATTCCAAAAAGCATACCACCCATTAGAGCTATATTTTTGTAAATATCTCCGTGAGCATAGTGACCTAATTCATGACCCAACACTGCTAAAAGCTCCTGAGAAGTCAATTTTTCAATTAGTGTGTCAAAAAGAACAACACGTTTTGTTTTTCCTAATCCACCAAAATATGCGTTCAATCTTGCATCACGTTTTGAAGCGTCACTTACAAAAACTCCACTACTAACAAAACCTGTCTTATCCATTAGTGTCTGAATTTGTTCATTTAACTCCTCATCTTCAAGAGGTGAAAGTTTGTCAAAAAACATCGCTCTTACTGTTGGAAAAAGCATATTAATAGCAATAATTATTGCAAAAATAAAGAGAAAACTCCACAACCACCAAAGAGTAGTAGATGTAATAATCAAATAAACACCATAAATAACAGCACTACCAATAACAATTGATATAATGGTAGTTATTACTGTATCTTTAACATATAGTCCAACCGTTGATTTATTAAAACCAAACTTTGCATCTAGCACAAACTTTTCATAAATATCAAAAGGTAAAGAGATAATTGAGCCAATAATTACAAAGCTAATTACAATAACAACTGTTTTTAATCCCTCATTAGCAATTAAAAAAGCAGAATCCAAATATGCAATCGCTCCACCTAACCATGCAATCAGAACAATGTATTCAAAAAAGCTACTTGCAATAGATAACTTCTCTTTAGCAACAGCGTAATTACCAGCTTTTATAAACTCTGATTTACTCATTAATACAGCGCTACCTTTTTTTACTCTATTGACGTAACCTATTTGCATCACACTAACATATATTTTTATTAAAATATAGAGAGTATAAATTGCGACTGCTGTTATTAACATCTGCTACCTTTTTTAATGTGAAATTATTACACTATCTTTTGCGCCACTTATCTCATCTGATACATGACTATTTTGAACTTTTAGACCAACTAACGCTGCACCAATAATAAGCCCAACTATAATAACTGTCCAAACAACTCTTTTTTTCTCACCCTTTAGAGTGTTATAATCTTCAATACTCTCTAATGTTGGTTCTGTACTCATCATAAATCCTTTTTATTTTTGAGTAGAATACAACTTTTTGTTGATATTAGTTATCAATTAGAAGATTTAATGACGTTTTTTAAGTTTTATTTTTAATATTTTTTACGTCAAAAAAACTCTAAATCATCCTCATCATCACTCTCTTCATGCTCAACAAAAACAGACTCTATCTCTAATATATTTGATGCAAAAGATGCATCAAAATAGTGAATATCTTCTGTACTTTGTTCTATGAAAATAACTTTTATCCACTTCTCTAAATCAAGCGCAACACTAGTTAGCATTTTTGCGAATAGTTGCTTCTCCTCTTGTTTAAAATTATCTTCATGCAAGTTTTCTAAAAAGTAGTTCAATGAGCCAAAAGCTCTAGCTACTACCGTAAATGAACCAATAGACTCTACAACAATAAATATCTCATTTATTGTCTCAATTATTGATGGAAGTAGTTTGCAAGAGTCTGCACTAGATGCATCTTCAAAGTCATATAAAATAGCAATAAAATCATCCAAATGTTCAGACATTTTTTCTACTTTATCTATGATTGAGCTATCTAAAGTGCTTAAAAAACGTGTAGCAGATATCTTATCATGTTGTGTGAATCTTAAATCTCTATTTCTATCTTCATCTATTTTCTTTCTCTCTTTAGTGCTATTGTCTAACTTGTTCTCTTCTACATGTAGAGTCTCAACTCCCTCTAAAAGCTCATTTGATAAAGTTGATGTAAATAGTTGATTTTCCAGACTCTCTACATATATATTCAAATCATTTATATCTGTAACTCTTTTTAAAAGTCTAAAGAAAAAGTTATAAATAGCCTCTTTCTTAAAAGGAAATGGTACTACTCCATCTAAGCAGTAGCAACCAGCTAACATCTTATAGCTTTGTTCAAAATTAGCTTCTGATACTATTGCATAGACAGGTAAATACTTGTTATACTCTCTTAAGTTATTAATTGTACTTGTTAAATTCTGCTTTTGTATATCATCTCCACTCTCAATTTCTATAATTACAATATCAATAATATTTCCATACTTTGACCATAATTCAAATGTTTTCATGTCATTATCTGTATGAAAAAAGTTTCTAAACATATGTTTTAAAGTTTTCTCGTAACTGTTAGCATCATCATTACTAATTTTAATAAATAACATATTTAAGTTAGAAGCGTACTCATCAGTCATTTTTACTAAATTTTTCAAATTTTCCAATACTCTACCTTGCAGTATTAATTGTATGAGCTATCTCTTTTGGATTCATCTGTTTCATTACAGCACCAATATCATACGCTTTTTTTGGCATTCCATACACTATACAACTTCTCTCATCTTGCCCATAAGTAAGCGCTCCTGCATCTCTCATCTCTAAAAGTCCAGTTGCACCATCATCACCCATACCTGTTAATATAATACCTACACCAAAAATTCCAACCTCTTTAGCAAAAGAGCGAAAAAGAACATTAACGCTTGGTTTATGTGAGTTAACTTTAGGGTAATTTTTAAGTGCAACTTTGTACATAAAGTTATCTTTTACTACTTCCATATGCAAATCACCAGGGGCAATTAAAATAAGTCCATGCATTAAAGTATCTCCCTCTTGTGCCTCTTTTACATGTGAAGATGGAGAAATCTCATTAAGACGTTGTGCAAAAGATGCAGTAAAACCAGCTGGCATATGTTGAGTAATTACAATAGGAGGATGATTAGGTTGTAAATATGAGGCAATCTCCTCTATAATTTGTACTCCACCTGTTGATGAGCCAATTGCAATGAATTTTTTAGATGGCTTAAGAGAGCTATTTTCTTTAATACTACTTGAGACTTGTTTGCTATTAAGAACTTTAGAGTCTGTTTTTCTTGAAATATTTTGTGAAAAATGCACACGTGATTTTGATGCAACTCTTACTTTTGAGACAAACTCTTCACTCTTGTCACCAAAAAATGAGTTTAAATTTGATGTAGGTTTTAACACAATATCTACCGCGCCCATTCTAAGTGCATCAATTGCGGATGTACTTCCTTGCGTAACCAAAGTAGAACAGATAATGGTAGGAACTGGACGTTGCTTACTAATTTGTTCTAAAAAAGTTAACCCATCCATTTTTGGCATCTCAATATCTAAAATAAAGACATCAGGTAGCCCTACTCTTTTAAAAATTTCAAATGCATCAACTGGGTTTGGTGCGCTTCCTATTATTTCAATATCATGTATATTTAAAAAAATCTTTTTAAACTCATTTCTTACTAATGCTGAATCATCAATTACAAATACTTTAATCATTAGAAAAAGTCCAACTCCCCATCTTCTTCATTACCACCGAAAAGTGTATGTTTTAAAAACTCTATGTTACTCTCTAAAGAGTGCTCAAAAATATAGACATCTTTAAAAATCCTATCCACAAACATATCTAAAAGATACATACTAACATCATTTAAAATTTGAGACAAATAGTCAAATGCTATCAAATTCTCTGGCTTAATTTTTGTTAAATCTAAATTTTGAAGGAACTCTGATAACTCTTTAAATATAAGAGAAACAGAAATAGTCTGTTTAGTTTTAGAAAAAATATCTGCAACCTCGTCTATTTTTTTAGATATATCTTGAAAAAGTTCAACTGACAACTCCCCTGCATTTAGAGCTCTTACCATTTCACTTAAATCATCGGAAATAAATAGTGAACTACCCTCATAGGTATCAAAAAAGCTATCTAGTGCATCCTCTTTAACATTCTCTTGTTTTAAAACAATATCTCTTCTACCAATTGATTTAAGTGCGTATGGAGCACTTAAAATAGTAAACAATCTTTTGTAAAAGATCTCTTCATCTATTGGGTAGCTTATAGTAATATCGACAAGAGGAACGACTTCAAAAAGTTTTCTATACTCTTTTGGATTAAACATCAACATAATTGAAATTTCACTACTACAAGATCTTATCTCTTCATAAAATTTAACGACAATATCATCATTATCTTTAGAGTCAATTATTACTAAGTTAATTTCATGTTTTAATAGAGTCAATGAAATATGCTCTAACTCCTGCTCATTTAAATCTCTTTTAACAGAGGACATAAAACTAGTTGATACATCTTTATAGACACCTACACTATTTTTTCCCAAATATAGAACATTATATTCAGCAGCTAAAAACTGTAAATATTTACTATAATCATGATTCATTTTTCTCTCCTTGTAAAACTTTATCTAACTCTTTAAATGCCAATTGTAATACATCCTCATGGTAACTTTTTGCACTTTTTGATACATAATTTTTAAAGCTAAGTAGCCTTACTTCTTGCTCTTGTGACATTTCACTCATATTAAGCTTTAATTCTGAAATAAAATCACGCTCTTGAAGAGCTATTTCATAAGTTGTTAAGCCAAAACGCCTACTATATTTGATTATGTCATGCTCGACCATTACTGCATATCTGTTCTTATCTTCTTCAAATAAGTAGTGTTTCAGTGAATAAACATCTTGAAAAATACCTCTAACATCACCAAAATAGTTCTCAAATTGGTATTTAACATACTTATGGCTTTGCGCCCTATTTAATACAAAGATAAACTTTAATTTACTATTGTAACCTTTCATTAAAGAATATACAATAGTTGCATTAATACTATCTTGTTCACCATCAAGAAGCGGTATTACTACTAGGTCTAAAAAATGTATCATACCACTATCGTTAAGTGCTTCAATTACAGTGTTAGTAGTTTTATTTCCACCAATATCTAAACAAGTTGTCTCATTTGTTGCAAATATATCTGTTAGATTATCTCTTAAAAGTGGTGTAAAAACCTCTATTGATTCTCTTTTTGTAAGAGAACTTCCTCCAAAACTTAGTCTATCACTGTTATCATCATCAGCTTCGTAGTATGCAATTGGTTGATGGTTATTTTTTTCATACAGATATGGTGCAACTAGTTGCATAGCAATAGTACTCTTTCCAACACCACCTTTACTAGATACAATCGCTATTTTTAACTTTTTATCACTCATTATTTAATCTTTTGATAAATTGATGTTTCTACTTGCTTTAAACTAGGAGTTTTGAGCATATTTAGGTTTTCAGTTTGAGATATAAAAAAGTAACCACCAACTTTCAAATTCATCAACACATTATCTACAACATTTTGTTTTGTATCATTGTCAAAATATATCAGAACATTTCTTAAAAATATAACATCAAATTTTCCAACATCAGAGTTATATTTCATTAGGTTTCCAACATCAAACTTCATATTTTCAACCAGACCTCTCTCAATTAAAAACTTACCCTCATGAGAACCTTTACCTTTTAAACAGTAAGCTTGCTTTAAAGCTAATGGAATTTTGTCAGCCCACACTTCTGGGTACAACCCAATACGTGCTTTTTTAACAACTTCTGTGTTAATATCAGTTCCTACAATTTGCCAATCACCTCTAGCCATCATAGTATCAAGTAGCATAGCAGTACTGTAAGCTTCTGCACCAACAGATGAAGCCGCACTCCAAAAACGAAACTTATGTTTAAAAGGTAAAGATGGAATTATTGTTTTTTGTAAATACTCATACTGTTCAATCTCTCTAAAGAAATAGGTCTCATTAGTAGTAATTAAGTTTAACATCTCAGTACGTTCTTGAGGATTAATTTGAATAAGTCGTAGATATTCAAGATAAGAGTTCAACTTATAAAAAAGAACTCTTTTTAGTAATCTACTTTGAACAAGCATTTTTTTAGATGAAGCTAGAGAGATTCCAACTTCATTAAATATTATTTTTTGAAAAGTAGCAAACTCATCATCACTTAAAATTATTTGTGCCATTTATATCCTAAACCATTAAGCTTTTAATAGCTTCGCTTAGACGTAGCATATCTACTTTACCAATAATACTTTGAGCACCACTTTTAAGAAGAGTTGACTCCATATTATCATTAGACATATTAGTATGAACAATCAAGTTTATTGCACTATAGTCTTTGTTTTTTCTAATAATGTCAATAACCTCTCTACCACCCATGCATGGCATCTCTAAATCAGTAATAAAGAGTGAAATATCTTCTGGTTTAATGTTTGGTAAGTCATCTATCAACTGTTGTCCATCATCGTATATACGATATTTTATACTCATTTTCAAAAATAGATCTTCTGCCATTTTTCTAATAAAGCGGCTATCATCTGCAAAAAGGACTAGTTTTTCGCTACTCATTTTTTCTAAATTTTCCATCTGATTATGCGCTTTTGCATCTATTGTATTAAAAACATCTAACAACATTTTATCACTATCAAAAATCAGACAAAGCTCTTTTTTTGAACCTACTTGTACTTTTGTAATAAATGAAGTCAACTCATTGTTTTCAGAGTTATCTGTCATTGTATCACTTGGAATATTTACAATATACTCTACTCTTTTTACAACAATTCCTAACCTATGACCACCATAGTGTGCCAACACAATTAGTTCATACTCACTATCGTCTAAAACTTCATTTCCAAACCACTTATCGAAATTAACAATTGTAGTCATATTGCCACGAATATCTGCAGTCCCTACAACCAAAGACTCTTTTGACTGATTCTTTGCAATTTGAATATCTTTATATACTAAAAGCTCCTCTATTTTAGAGACATTTTTAGCATAATATTGATTATCACTACCAACAAATATTAGATATTGACTAGTATCATTAGCGTTAGCTGATACTAATTTAATTAAGTCTAGCTCTTCATCATCATCGAGTTCATCAGTAACTATCTCTTCTTTTTCGTAATCTTCCATAACCTACTCTTTTAGTTTATTAGAATTGAAAGTTCATCAATATCTAAAATTGCATCCGTATTTAAAATAGCAATATACTCATTTTGATATTTTCCCATCTTCAATATGTATTTTGTATTTATCTTAGAGCCAAATTCTGGTGCATCTTTTATGTTAGCCAATTTAATATCATCAACTTCATACACCTCATCTATAATCATTCCCAACTGCACATTGCCAGTCTCATATTTGTGGTTTACTACCACAATTGAAGTCTTTGGACAAATCTCAGTTTTACCCAATCCAAACCTATCTAGTAAATCTATGACAGGTACTATGTTTCCTCGAATGTTTGTTACGCCCTTAACAAAACTGTTCATCATAGGAACTTTTGTTATTTGTGAATACTCTACTATCTCTTTAGCACGAAGTGACTCTATTGCATACAAGTCATGACCTACGTAAAAAAATAGGTATTGACTCTGTGCTGAACTTGTTCTCTCATCTTCTATATCAATATTACTGCTCATAACTCAACCTTAAAAACGGTCAAAGTCTCTTAAATCTAATCCGCCAGAACTTTGTTGAGGAGTAGAAAGTGCTTGATTTTGAGCTGGTCTTGGACTATTTTGTGATGGTCTCATCGTAGTATTTGACTGAGTTGTTTTGAAGAAACTCATCATCTCTACTAGAGTATTAGCTTGACCGTTTAACTCCTCTGCAGCACTTGCCATCTCTTGAGATGATGCTGCATTTGTTTGAGTAACTTGATCAAGTTGTGTCATAGCAGTGTTAATTTGACCAATACCAATATCTTGCTCTTTTGCTGCATTTGCAATATCTTTAACAAGTTTAGCAGTATCTTGAATTTTAGGAACAACTTCGCTAATTAGAGTTCCAGCTCTCTCACTCACTTTTACACTCTCACTTGCTGTTTGAGAAATCTCTTGTGCTGCAATTTGAGAACGTTTTGCAAGTTTTCTAACCTCTGCTGCAACAACTGCAAAACCTTTTCCATGTTCACCAGCGCGAGCCGCTTCAATAGCAGCATTAAGAGCAAGCAAGTTAGTTTGATAAACAATATCTTCAATAATTCCAATTTTTTCACTAATGCTTTGCATCGCTTGAACAGTTTTAGTAACTGCGTCTCCACCCTCAATTGCCATACCAGCTGCATCTTCTGCCAACTCATTTGTTTGCTGTGCATTTTTAGCAGACTCACTAATGCTTCCACTCATCTCTTCAAGTGCTGCACTTGTCTCTTCTAGTGAAGATGCTTGTTGCGTTGCACCTGCTGAAAGTGATTGTGAAGATGAACTAACTCCCCCAGATGCACTTGTAATCTCACCAGCAGAACCATTAATTTGTGCAACCATATTCTCTAGTTGAGTCGCTAATGCATTAGCTGTATTTTTAACTATATCATAGTCACCTTTATACTCATTTGTAATTCTGTATGTAAGGTTACCACCCTCTAACTCTTTTAGCGCACTTATAACTTCAGCAAATCCAACATCAACATCACCTAATAAATTGTTAATAGAATTAATAATTGTTTGATAGCCTCCATCTAATGTATCACTATTTACTTTTGTTTTTAAATCTCCAATAGCAACAGCTGCTCCAGCAGTTTCAAAGTTATTTAACATTAGCTCCATCTTAGATGAAACATCATTAATTGCATTCTTAGTTACATTGTAGTCACCTTGATACTCATTAGTAATTTTATCTGTAAAGTTACCAGCTACTAATCTCTCCATACCTGCATTAACTTCAGATAGTGCTGTCTCAACATCTACAATAAGCTCATTAATTGCACCTGTAATCAAGCTGTAGCCACCCTCTAATCCATTAGAGTCAACTCTTGCTGCTAAATTTCCTGCTTTTACATCTTTTGAAGCATCTTGAAAATTAGATATTAAACTATTCAAATTATCGATAGTATGATTTACCGACTTAGAGAGCGATGTAAATGTTTTGTTTGCATCTAGCAATTCAGCGTCACTTGTCTCTACGGGTAAGTATTTCTCATCCATCACACCTATTCCAATATTGTCTAGTATCTTTTGAAGAGTCTCTATTTCATTATTTGTGTATGTTACTATTTTATCAATTTCAGCAGCTTTATCTTTAGAGTCTGTTTCATCTAAAATATACTCAAAAGCACCTACTGTTGTACCATTAACATCTTTCAGTGGTGCTCCAAAATATTTAATACTTAAAGTTTTATTTAAACCATTTGGCTCTGCTTTACATTCACTATCACACATTTTGTCAGATCTCATAGCCATATCACAAGCACATGCTGATGAGTTACAATCTTCTGCTCTAAATTGATCATAACATTTAGTACCAACCATTCCACCTTTTGAGTTTCTTGTAATTGTTTCTGCTAAATCATTACCCCACTTAATATTGAAGTTTTTATCAAAAGCAATTGTTGGAATTGGTAGTTTGTCCATAAAACCAGTATATACCACAGCAATAGAGTTTAATGACTCTGCAACCTCTTTATATTTATTATCATATTTTGAAGTATCTACTCTGGCGTCTAAATTACCACTAGAAATTTCATTTAGTGTATTTTTAGTCTCATCAACTAAAGCAGATAGATTTTTTTCACAACTCAAACCTAACTCAATATACTTCTGTACATCATCTTCACTAATACCTAACTCTTTTAAATCTAATTTAACTTTTGCCATATTGTTGTTATCTTTTGCCATCTTATTTCCTTTTATTGAATAATTAAAATAAACCTACATTATAAGTGCCTGACCATAATAGATGACATATTCAACAACATTTAAAAGGTTTAGATTCAAGGCGAACTTTGCTTGGCGATGCTAGCATCGTTAAGTGAAGTTCAACGCAGAAGATGAATCTTTTA
>JAYEGD010000167.1:0-2825 GCA_034658915.1 Campylobacterota bacterium
ATAGCTATTAGATAGAGCATCTCTTGATGTATAAGCGTATGATGCAACCAACCCTAAAGTCTCATCTTCTTTATTAAAAGTGTAAAAGACTCCACTACTAGCTTCAATATAGCGACAGATTTTTGTAATTGAATTTTTTGCAAGAGTTACAATATCACTAGACTCTGCAACAATATCACTAAATTGATTAATACCCTCACTAAACCACACCTCATTCTTGTTTTTAAGATGGTTGTGTCTTAACATATCTGTCATAGTAACAATAGCAATTGCTAACTCATCTCTTTTGCTTTTAGGCTCAATACTCTGCGTGAACTCCTCATTTGTAATTGAGTTAGCTTGATGTAAAATAGTTTTCAGATACTCCACCATCTTCTCAATAGCAATCCCTAACCTATCATCTTCTCCTTTTACACTATGCTTAACATCTATATCACCAACACTAATTGACTCTGCAACTTTTGTAATCTTTTCTAAATACTTAACCATGTTAATTAAAGCCAAGCCTAGCTCATCGCTACTACTTTTAGCTACTATCTCAACATTATAATCCCCAACAGACAACTTTTGAGAAAGAGCAGTTATCTCTTGTAGTCTTGTCATCATATTTTGCAAAGCTAAACCTAATTTATCGTTTTTACTAAGAAGCTCTATCTCTTTAGTAAAATTACCATCTGCTACTAAATTTGCTTGATTAATAATTGTCTCTATAGCATTAACTAAAATAGATGTAGAGTTTATTATTTCAAATATTTCATCATTTGCACTATATTTAATACTCTCTTTTTTTATCTCTCCATTTGCTAGAGCTTGAAGTTGTAGTTTAACTCTCTCTAATGGACTTATTAATCTTGTGATAAAGCTATTAATAAGCAGTAGTCCTATAACAAGTATGACTATTAATATAGTAAAAAATTGTATTATAAAACTGTTTAGTGATTGAAGTGAAACATTTTTATCTATTACTGTAACTAAATACCAATAACGGTAAGGATTAGCAATTTTATTTGGATAAATTTTGTGCATAGAGAAAATTCTACTGCCATCAATAAATGTTATCTCATCCTTGCTTTTAAATTTTTTCATTATATTTGGATAGTCTTTATTAAAACTGTGGTCATTCTCTAACTGAAAGCCCCACCTTTTACTCTTATCTTCAATAAACAAGTAGTAACTATCTTCATTTAAGAGATAGTACTTTTGAACATCTCTTGTCTCATTAATAGATTTCGTATTAGAAATAAGCTTTAAGATGTTATTTGCATTAAAATTAAGAACAATAACACCTTGTGTCACTCCATTTTCATCCACTATTGGAGTAGAGTAGCGTACAACTGGAATATAAGGCTTTTCAATATGCCCATCTTCAACATTCAAATCCATAATAGAGATGTAAAACTCACCCTTTTTTAAATTTATTGCTTTTTTAAAATAGTTCTGATGAGATTTATTTTTAAGATTTTGTAGAGGTGTTTCAACAATTTTATTGATACTCTCATTGTACTTTAGCAGTATCTTCTCATTACCTTTTATATCTAAAATTCTTAACTGATAGTAGAGCTTTTTATTGTACAAGTAACCTTTTAAAGCTGAAACGTAAACATTTCTCCAATGTTTTACTTTTTGTCTATCTTTTAACTCTTCCCAAACAATTAGTTTCTCTAGTGCATAAAAGTCACTATTGTAGAGTACATCATCTGGAATTGTTCCTAGTACACCCTTTATCTCATTAGAGAGTGCTTTTGTCTCTCCTTTATTAATTGTCAATGCTGACTCAATATATGCCTCTTTTGCACTACTAAAGCCTAACCAACCAATAATACTTACGCTCAATACAATAACAGAAATAAAAATAAAAAAGAGTTTGTTTTTAACACTAAAATGCATCAGTAACCACCAATATTCAAAGATTTAATAAGTTCTAATTTTCTTAAATTCCAACTCATCAACTGATTTACTTCAACAGCAGTTTTTGTCTTGTATTTAATTGCACCAGGAGTAATTGTCTCAATGCCCAAATAGGCTTTAACAGTCTGTAATTCTGCTAAAATCATCTGTGTTAATTCAAACACATCACTTAGTGTTGGACTCTCTTTTTTAAACTGTGAAAAATCAACAAACGTAAGTCCAGCATTTATCTCTAACTGCTTGATTTTTGTTAAAATTTTCATAGCTGTTCGAAATGTATCTTTGGGTGTAGAGTCCTTGATTTTTTGAGCAGGTATTGTTTTGTCTTGAATCTTCAACTGCTGTAAAATCAGTGTAATATCATCATACACTCTCATATTCTCTCCAAAAACAAAAGATGGATTAATCTCATTTTTGTTTAATTTATCAATCAAGAGTGAAACAATACTTAAACCATTAAAAACATCAACAGGAGTTTTGTTTTTGTAAATTTTTTTCTCAAACTTTGGACTGACAATATCATTTCTAATTTTAAAGATGTTAATCTCTGTTAAAATTCTTTGTGTCATTCCATAAACCAAATCTGGATTGAGATTTAAAACAGGCGTTATATTAACAGGCTCAACTGTCGGTAAACCATACTCATTTCTAAGAATATTAATTTTAATTAATATCTCATAAGACTTCTGCCAGATGTTTCTAGGCAGTAAGTTTGAGGTGATACTGACATCTTTTTTTAACCTATTTTTATCATATTTAATGCCATAGTATTTAAGTAAAAATTCAACCTCATTTTCAACAATCATAACTTGAGAATAGACCTTAGATGGAGTGATGCTATTAGCGCCAAGAGCAAAGCTAAAAGCTAACAGTAGTATTGCAAATATTTTCATTAATATATTACCTTTTTGAGATTT
>JAYEGD010000168.1:0-11928 GCA_034658915.1 Campylobacterota bacterium
AACGCCTGGTCCCATTTCGAACCCAGAAGCTAAGCCTCTCATCGCTGATAATACTGATCCCTACGGGATTGGAAACGTAGGTCGCCGCCTAGCTTGGAATTTCTTTTTTTATTTCTTACTCGTTTTTTATAATTTTATTTAGTGTTTTTATTTACTGTGTTTTTATTCTATTTATTTTAGATTTTCTTTGCTTACTTTACATGTAGAAGTGCCTGCTAGGTAACCACTAGAAAATGACCATTGTAAGTTGTAGCCTCCACAAGGTCCATCTATATCTATAATTTCACCGCAAAAGTACAAACCTTTTACTATTTTACTTTGCATTGTGTTTGGATCTATCTCTTTTAGTGATATTCCACCACGTGTTATCATCGCTTTTTTAAAGCCATCATGACTTACTACATGTAGAGGTGTCCAAGCAATATTTTTAACCAATGAATCTCTTACTTTTCCATTTTGTTTGTTGAATTTCAGTGTTGGATCTGCTTCACTAAGAGTGCATATTGCATGTGATATAGATGAGGGCAAAATTGAGCTTAGTTGTTCTATAACATTGGGTGCTTCTGAACTTTTAAACATTTTTAAAATTTCATCTTCATTTAACCCTTTTGTCATATTAATTAAGATTGGGACTTCTTTAAACTTTTTTAGCAATGGTGTAAGTTCTCTTGAGAAATCTAACACAACAGGACCTCTAATACCATTTGATGTAAAAATAAGATCACCAGTTGCTTTTAATTTTTTGTATTTTGGAATATTTACTTTAATTGTAGCTGATGGTATTGTGTGAGCTTTACATGTAGAGAAAGCTCTCTCTTTAGTAATTAGAGGCATCATTGCAGGGTAAAGTTCTGTAACACTATGACCTATTGATGTAGCGAACTCATAACCATCTCCACTCGCTCCTAAAATAGGGTAGCCCAAACCACCTGTTGCAACTATTACATGTAAAGACTGAAAACTCTCTTTATCTGTTTTTGTACCTACTATATGATTATCTTTTACAAGTAGTTCTTGCACCTTTGTTGAGCATAGCAGCTCTACATGTAGCTCTTGTAACCTTTTAGTAAGTGCATTTAAAATTGTGGATGAGTTATGAGTGGTGGGAAAAATTCTAAAACCATCTGGAATATGTGTTTCTACTCCAATATTTTTAAAAAAATTAATTAAATCTTTATGGTTTAATGCATCTAGTGCTTGAGTCATAAAACGTCCATTTTTTCCAAAACGTTTCATAAACTCACTATTTTCAAGTGTGTTGCTTAAATTACAGCGACCACCACCAGTAGCTTTTAGTTTTGCACCGATTGTTGGGAGTTGCTCTAGTAGTAAGACTCTTTTGTTATGTTGAGCAGATGTTATAGCAGCCATTAAACCAGCTGCTCCTGCACCTACTACAATGGTGTCATAAGTTTCTATTTTGCGTACTCTATACTTCTACTCTCACGAATTACATTTACTTTGATTTCACCTGGATATTGAACACCTTTTTCTATCTCTTGTGCAATCTCTTTGCTTAGCAAGACTGACTCATCATCATTAATTAGTGTTGCATTTACTATGACTCTAATTTCACGTCCTGCGTTAATTGCATAGGCTTGTTTTACACCACTTTTTTGTGAAGCTATCTCTTCAATATCGCTAATACGTTTTGTGAAATTCTCTAAGACTTCACGTCTAGCACCTGGTCTTGCAGCTGAGAGTGCATCTGCAGCACAAACTGCTGCACACTCAATACTTTGCATCTCTTGGTGTCCATGGTGAGCATAGATTGCATTTATAACAACATCGTGTTCATTATATTTTCTACAAACATCTGCACCTAAATCTATGTGGTTGCCCTCAACATCATGTGTTAATGCTTTACCGATGTCATGAAGAAGTCCAGCTCTTTTTGCTAAGCGAGGGTCTCCTCCCATCTCTGCTGCCATTAAACCAGCTAGGTGAGCCACTTCTAATGTATGAGCTAGTGCAGATTGTCCATAACTAGCGCGGTAACGCAAGCGACCTATTAGTTTAGTAAGCTCTGGATGAATACCATTTATGCCTAAATCAAAGACAATAGCTTCTCCCTCTTCTAAAATAGACTCCTCAAACTCATCACAAACTTTTGTGTAAATCTCTTCAATTCTAGCAGGATGAATTCTTCCATCTTCTATTAAAAGCTCCAGAGTTTTAGTGGCAATTGCACGACGGTAGAGGTTAAAACTACTAACAACAATTGCATTTGGAGTCTCATCAATGATGACATCAACACCCAGTAGCATCTCTAGTGTCTTAATGTTACGACCCTCTTTACCAATAATACGACCCTTTAGCTCATCATCGCTTAAATGAACCATATTAATAAGTCTCTCTGTAGCAAACTCTCCAGCAAAACGAGAAGTAGCTTGTGCTAGTATGTAGTTAGCATCTTGTTTTACTCTCTGTTTTGCCTCGTTTTCAAGTTTTCTAACAAGATGTGCAATATCTCCACGTGACTGCTCTTCTACTTTTTTTAGTAAAATATCTTTCGCTTCTTGTTTTGTTAATCCAGCTGAACTCTCTACTACATGTAGAGCATCTTCGGAAAGTTTTTTGTAGTTTAACTCCTCTTGTTTTAGTGACTTTTCAGCTCTATCAATATTTAACAGTTTTGATTTTACTGCAGCACTTTTATGCGATATTGACTCTAGCTCTATCTTTTTATATTTTTCAAAATCTTTTCTCTTTGTAGCTATCTCTTGCTCTTTGTCTGCCACATCTTTTGCAGCATTGTGTTGAGTTTCATCGTAACTTTTTTGAGCATCATCTTCTATTTTTTTAGCTTGATGCGTAGCTTGTGTTAAGATGCTTTGAGCTTCAAGTTCAATTGCTTTTGCTTTTGCTTTTGCTTGCTCTGTATAGAGATCAAAATTAGAACTACTAATTTTTTTAGAAATGAAAAAACCTATGACCCCACTAAGTGTGGCTATAACACCACCTGATAGTAACTCATCCATAATATGTACCCTCTATTGAATACATTCAATAGTCTTAAACGGCGTAATTAACATATCTGCTTTAATGTCATAATCGTCACAAATATCTTTTTCATAGTAGCAAAGTGATGATTGTATAAAAATTTTCTTTATGTTTTTTTGTTTTGCAAAGAAGCGATCGTACATCCCTTTTCCAAAACCTAATCTTTTAAAGTTCTTGTCAATTCCAACCGTTGGAACTAATGCTGTATCAATTTTATTTATTATTTTATAACTATTAGCCGTTTCAAAAATGCCAAATTTTTTTACATGTAACGGTAATCTAAATGGTACAATTTTAAAGCTGACACTCTCCATAAATGGTACGTAAATATTTCTATTTTTTTGTCGGCGTAACCAAATAATTGTTTTTCTAATATCTGCTTCAATCTTTAGTGGATAGTAGATAAGGATATCTCTCTCTTCGTTTTTTTTGAAATAGTTGAGCAGTTTTTTGTTAATTAAAAGGTCTCGATATTTTTTATTATGTTTTGAGTTGTTACGCATTTTATCTAAGCACAAAGTTCTAAACTCTTTTTTGGTTAATGACATTTAATACCTTTTTGGTATAATTTCTAAAAATTATAACTTAGGAAAATTAAATGATTCTCAAAAAAGCATTAATTGCAACAGCCATACCTCTACTATTTTTAGTAACAGGTTGTAGTGACAGTTCCACAACATCAACTAAAGCTGAAGCTCCATCAGCACAAATAGTTTCAACTAATGAATACACTTTAACATCACTAAGTGGTGAGAAGTTTCAAATAACGAAAGAGGCAGATGAATTTATTGTAAAAGGTTATGAAAACAAAATTGTAATTTTTGATCTATTTGCAACGTGGTGTCCGCCATGTAGAGCAGAAGCAACACATTTAAGCGCAATTCAAGATAAGTATAAAGATAGTGTTAAAATTATAGGAATTACAATAGAGCAGGGTCTAGCCAGTGAGAAACTTGTAGATTTTAGCACTCAATATAATGCAACTTATTCACTTGTAAACTCGCCAGATAACCAAAAAGTATCACGTCTTATTGCATCATCTATTCGCGTTGGGGAGAGATTTCCAATTCCATTAATGGTTATGTACAAAGATGGAAAATATGTTACACACTACGCAGGTGCAGTTCCTCAAGAGATGATAGAGAGTGACATTGACACTGTTTTATCTCAAAAGTAAGAGAGAGTAGATGTTAGGGTTTTTTAAAAAAGGGTTAAGTAAAACTGTTGAGGCAATAAAGACAATTGCACCAACAAAAAAGTTAAAAATTTCAAAAGATGATTTAGAAGATATTTTACTAGAAGCAGATGTGCAATATGAGCTAGTAGAGATAATTTTAAGAGAGTTGTATCAAGAAGATGTTACTCGCGAACAGCTTCGCTCAAAACTTTTAATGACACTCGCATACACAAGCTACACAAAACCAGAAGTGGAAGCTCCGTTTGTAGATTTAATTGTTGGTGTTAATGGTGCAGGTAAAACTACTACAATTTCAAAATTGGCACAACATAGTTTAAATGATGGAAAAAGTGTAATTTTAGGAGCAGCCGATACCTTTAGAGCTGCTGCAATTGAGCAGTTGAGCCTTTGGGCTGAGAGATTAGAAATTCCAATTGTATCTTCACGCCAATGGCATGACCCCTCAGCAGTTGCTTATGACACAATTGAGTCTGCTAAAGCTAAGGGAGTTGAGCATGTCATTATAGATACCGCAGGAAGACTTCATACTCAAAAAAACCTTAGTTCTGAACTTCAAAAAATTGTAAGAATTTGTAATAAAGCTTACGATAGCGCACCTCATAGAAAAATTTTAATTGTAGATGGAACGCAGGGAAATTCAGCAATTGTTCAAGCAAAAGCATTTAATGAGATGATAGATATAGATGGAATTATTATTACAAAACTAGATGGAACTGCAAAGGGTGGTTCTGTATTTAGCATCGCTTATGCACTTGAACTTCCTATTTTGTATGTGGGAGTTGGTGAACAACCAGATGATTTGGTTAAGTTTGATAAATATGCATTTGTAGATGGGCTTTTAGATGCTATTTATGTAGATGAGAGTAAAGAGGTTGTAGAAGAGAAAGTTGTTGAAGATGATGTCATAGAAGAAGAGCTTGAAGAACAAGTTGAAGAGATTGTCGAAGAGGAAGTTATTGAAGAGCCAAAAATTGATTTACATAATTTAAGCGATGAACAGCGTAAAACTCTTTATTCGGAAATCAATAGTGCAGGATATGATGTAATATCTAAAGTAATTGTAAGAGACCAGCAGACATGGGAAGATTATAAGCTACATGTAAACGATGAAGAAGAGTGTTTTGAAGTAATAGCTAGAGATTCAAGCGTCGTTAAAACTTTTAGACTCTAAATATGGCAAAACAAAAAGCACTTTTTGAGTGTCAGCACTGTGGTTTTACCTCTCCTAAATGGATGGGGAAGTGTACAAACTGTGGTAGTTGGGACTCAATGGTTGAGCTATCAAGTGAACAACAAGAGGTAATTAAACGAACAGCCTCATCGCCATCATCAACCTCAAAAGCAAAAAGTATTGTTGATATTGAAGAAGAGCAAGTAGAGCGTTACAGCTCAAATGATGTTGAACTTGATATGGTATTGGGTGGCGGAATAGTCCCTGGTTCACTTGTTTTAATTGGTGGAAGTCCTGGTGTTGGGAAATCTACACTGCTTCTAAAAATTGCTTCAAATATTGCAAAAATGGGTAGAAATAGTCTCTATGTAACTGGTGAGGAGTCAAACTCACAAGTAAAACTAAGAGCTTCAAGACTTGATGCTTCTACAAAAAAGCTCTACTTATTGAGTGAAATTAAGTTAGAGCAAGTTTTAGTAGAGTTGCAAGAGCGAGAGTATGAAGCTCTTGTTATTGACTCTATTCAAACAATGTATTCTGAGACAATTACATCAGCACCTGGGTCTGTTACGCAGGTTAGACAGATTACTTTTGAGCTAATGCGTATTGCAAAAGAGAGAAATATTGTAATTTTTATTATTGGTCACATTACAAAAGAGGGTTCTATTGCAGGACCTAGAGTTTTGGAACATATGGTTGATGTAGTGCTATATTTTGAGGGAGATAGCTCTCAGGAGTTAAGAATTTTAAGAGGGTTTAAAAACCGTTTTGGTCCAACAAATGAGATAGGTGTTTTTGAGATGAAACAAGAGGGGTTGATATCTGCTAAAGATATATCCTCTCGCTTTTTTAGTAAAGAGAAATCTCACGCAGGTTCTGCTTTAAGTGTTGTTATGGAGGGGTCTCGCCCTTTAATTATTGAGGTTCAAGCCTTAGTTAGTGAGTCTTACGCACCAAACTCTAAACGTCAAGCAACAGGTTTTGATAACAATAGACTCAATATGCTTTTAGCACTGCTAGAGCGAAAACTGGAAATTCCACTGAAACAGTATGATGTTTTCATAAACATTACAGGTGGAATTAAAATTAATGAAACATCAGCAGATATGGCGATATTAGCTGCAATAATTAGCAGTTTTAGAAACAGAGCAATCTCTAAAGAGTCGATTTTCATAGGCGAAGTCTCTTTGGTTGGAGATGTAAGAGAGGTCTATCAGCTAGAGACTCGCTTAAAAGAGGCTCAAATGCAAGGAATTACAAAAGCGTTAGTTCCTAAAAAACCACCCAAGCAGACAAAAATTAAGTGTTATGAGGTAGATGAAGTTTTAAAATTATTGGAGTGGATGTAGTGTTGAGTGGCTTAGGAAAATATCTCCTAGTTGCAGTTTTTGTCTCAACACTTTTTGCAAGATTAAATATTTTAGATGTAAGGCGCCTAGTGCCTCAAACATCACAAAAAAGCTAGTTTAAAGAGTAAACTTATTACAATCACACCACAAAAACCATGTAGTTTGCAAAAAGATATTAAAAAATTGGAGAATATATAATGAAAATAGCAGTAGCAGGAACAGGATATGTTGGCATATCAAACGGAGTACTTTTAGCTCAACACAATGAAGTAGTAGCACTGGATATCATCCCTGAAAAAGTGAAGATGCTTCAAGCTAAAAAATCTCCAATAGAAGATGCTGAGATAGAAGAGTACCTCTTAAAAGATGAGTTAAATTTCACTGCAACACTAGACAAAGAAGAAGCCTACACAAATGCAGAGTATGTCATCATAGCAACACCAACAGACTATGACCCTGAGACAAACTACTTTAACACAAAGAGTATAGAGTATGTCATAGCAGATGTAT
This sequence comes from Campylobacterota bacterium, assembly GCA_034658915.1. Taxonomy (GTDB): domain Bacteria; phylum Campylobacterota; class Campylobacteria; order Campylobacterales; family Sulfurimonadaceae; genus JAYEGD01. The sequence continues at coordinate 7,232 of JAYEGD010000168.1, forward strand.
TGAGTATAAATCCAAATGCTACTATGGTTATAAAGTCAACCATACCTGTAGGTTACACAAAGATGCTTAATGAACAGTTCAATACTACAAACATCATCTTCTCTCCAGAATTTCTAAGAGAGGGAAAAGCACTCCATGATAACCTCTACCCAAGCAGAATAATCGTAGGTGAACAGAGCCAGAGAGCTACAACATTTGCAAAGCTACTAGAACAAGGTGCTATAAAAGAGAATATCGAGATACTCTTCACAGACTCTACAGAAGCAGAAGCTATAAAACTCTTTGCAAATACATACTTAGCCATGAGGGTATCATACTTCAATGAGCTTGACTCGTATGCTCAGACTCACGATCTTGATGCACGCCAAATCATAGAGGGTGTAGGACTAGACCCTCGTATAGGACGTCATTACAACAACCCTAGTTTTGGGTATGGAGGATACTGTTTGCCAAAAGACACCAAACAACTTCTTGCAAACTATAAAGATGTACCATCTAACATGATAGAGGCGATTGTAAATGCTAATTCTACAAGAAAGGATTTTATAGCTGATAGTATTATAAAGAGAAATCCTAAAGTCGTGGGCATATATAGACTCACCATGAAGAGTGGAAGTGATAACTTTAGAAGTTCAGCTATACAGGGCATCATGAAACGTATAAAAGCTAAGGGTATAGAGGTCGTTATCTATGAGCCAGTGATACAAGAGGAGGAGTTTTTTCACTCCAGAATCATCAAAAAGCTTGATGAGTTTAAAAAAGTAAGTGATGTTATAGTCGCTAACAGACTTGAAGAGTCACTCGATGATGTTCAAAAGAAAGTTTATACTCGAGATATTTTTAACTCTGATAGTTAGGAAATAGAGATGGGAATTGTAATGAAACTACTTATAACAGGTGGAACTGGCTATATAGGTTCACATACTCTGATTGCACTTCATGAAGCAGGCTTTGAGTTTGTTGTGTTTGACAACTTAAGCAACTCTTCAAAAGAGTCTCTAAAAAGAGTTCAGAAGATCATAAACAAGCCTATAGCTTTTGAACATGGTGACATAAGAGACAAAGCAAAACTTCAAGAAGTCTTTTCAAAACATACTATAGACTCAGTTATACACTTCGCAGGTCTTAAAGCAGTTGGTGAGTCAGTGGAACAACCACTAAGCTATTATGATAACAACGTAAATGGAACATTAAAACTTTTAGAAGTTATGAAAGAGAATAACTGTAAAAAAATAGTTTTTAGTTCAAGTGCCACTGTTTATGGTGATCCTCACGCAACACCGATTAAAGAGAATTTTCCAACAGGAGAGATAACCAACCCATATGGAAAAACAAAGTACTTTATAGAAGAGATTTTAAAAGATCTCTACACATCAGACAACACTTTTAAAATAGCCATATTAAGGTACTTCAACCCAGTAGGTGCACACGAGAGTGGAACTATAGGAGAAGATCCAAACGGCATACCAAACAACCTTATGCCTTTTATAGCACAAGTTGCAGTTGGTAAAAGAGAAGAGCTAAAAATATTTGGTAATGACTACGATACGAAAGATGGAACAGGTGTAAGAGATTATATACATGTAGTTGACCTTGCCCAAGCTCATGTTAAAGCAGTTCAAAAACTAAAGAATACTAAAGAGCCTCTTACTCTAAACATAGGTACAGCAAAAGGTTACTCAGTCTTAGAAGTACTAAAAGCTTATGAAAAAGCAAGCAGCAAAAAAGTACCATACCAAATAGCGCCAAGAAGAGATGGAGACATAGCAAAGTGCTTTGCAGACTCAAGCTACGCAAAAGAAGTTTTAGGCTGGGAAGCTACAAAAACTTTAGAGCAGATGTGTGAAGATAGCTGGAAGTGGCAGATGAGTAATCCTGATGGGTATGGTATAAAGCAGATATAATAAAAAACTGGATACGAAATCGTGGAACATTAAAAGCTTGGTGGTCTAGAAGTTTCAACTGTTCGGAAACTCCGGATAGTTCAAAAAGAGAGTTTTAATTGTTTTTTTCAGAAAATTATTTGCAGCCATTCTAGCTTCCAGCAATTCATCTTCAAAATTATCTACTTTTGTGAATTCTTCTGCGTTTTCAACTGATTCAAGTAAATCAAGTTCATATTAAAGAATTAGGAGAAATATAATGGAAGACATAGCAATAATAATGTTAGGCTTTATGATAATTAGTAGTTTTAGTTATATAGTAATAACTGTAAAGTAAAAACTTCAAAAAAGGTGAGGCTCAGAGTGACGGGGTGGTCGTCGTCGAGTGACGGATATGGGTCGTTATTTTGAGCATAACACATCGTCATCCTGAGCAAAGCGAATGATCTAAACATACTAAAGGAAACAAATGCCACAATCCTACACCTATATCATGACAAATAAAAAAGATGGCACTTTATACATAGGCGTTACGAGTGATATTATAAGAAGAGTTTATGAACATAAGTCAGGTTTTGTAGATGGTTTCACGAAAAAATACAATTTAAAAATGTTAGTTTACTATGAAATATTTGACGATATCAGTGAAGCAATTTTAAGAGAAAAATATTTAAAAGGTAAAAAGAGAAGCTATAAACTTGAACTTATCAATAATTTTAACCAAAAATGGGATGATTTGTATGAGAGATTGATCTAGACTCTTCGGCAAGCCTCAGAGTGACGGGGATGGGTCGTCATCTTGAGCATAATGCACTGTCATCTTGAGTAAAATACACCGTCATCCTGAGGAATCGAAGGATCTAGCTTAGACTCTTCGGCAAGCCTCAGAGTGACGGAGTTGTCGTCATCCTGAGCAAAGCGAAGAATCTAAACTAACCTCCTTTAAGTTTCATATATAAAAAACAACAATATTCAGTAAATGAACAGCACTATTTAACTATACTTTCAAAAAATGAACAGAAACTAAAGGCAACTAAACTTGAACAACGAATACAACCAACTCCAAATTTTAAGAAGTATAAAAGAAGATATCTCTCAACCCTCTATTGCAAAAGAGGTTGGGTTTAGCGTTGGTAAAGTAAACTTCATACTAAAAGCGCTTGTTCAAAAAGGTCTTGTTAAGTCTGAAAAGTTCATAAACTCAAACAACAAAATGAAGTATAGCTACCTCCTAACAGATGAGGGCATAAAAACTAAAATGTCTCTCACAAAAAAGTTCATAAAAAGAAAAAAAACTGAATACGAAGAGTTACAAAGAGAACTTGAAGCAGATACACTAAAATGGGCAGCACAAGCTAAGTGAGTATGAAAGAGATAGTAGTTAAAAATAATCAAGATAAATTTCCAAAAGATTTTTTCTTTGAATTAAGCGATGGAGAGTTTGAAAGACTTGGGTAAAAAATGGTTTGCTGTTTCAAAAATGGATGTAAATGTACTGAACATTATGGATAGATTAGCATGAAACTACTATTCATACACGGTTGGAGTGAACAAAACCCAAAAGCTACAAAAACTATAGAACAGATGTGTGAATATAGTTGGAAGTGGCAGATGAATAATCCTGATGGGTACGAAAAATAAATGAATAATTTAATCAAATACAATGATGGAGAGATAGAAGTATCTATGAAGCTTATTTTATACACGGTTGGAGCATAACACACCGTCATCCTGAGGAATCGAAGGATCTAGCTTAGACTCTTCGGACAAGCCTCAGAGTGACGGAGTGGAATTGTCATCCTGAGGAATCGAAGGATCTAGCTTAGACTCTTCAGACAAGCCTCAGAGTGACGGAGTTGTCGTCATCCTGAGCAAAGCGAATGATCTAACAGAACCTCCTTTAAGTTTCACCCAAAAAACCCTTCAAATCATTTCTATTTCACTTGGAATTTCCAACACTAAAGCCCAAAACATAGGACTTTAAGTTTTAACCCATAAAAAACAGTAAAATTCAGAAAGTGAAAAGTATTATTTCACTATACTTTCAAAAAATGAAACACTATAAAGGCTAACTACTTTTGAGAAACGAGTACAACACTTTACAAATCCTCAGAAACATAATGAAAATAGAATACACAAACGAACCATACGCTATAGCAAAAATAGCAGGTATAAAGATGTGTGAGAGTTATAATCTACAATATGGCACAAATTTCATATCTGTAATGCCTACAAACTTATATGGACCAAATGATAACTTTGATTTAGGATGCTTTGATTCTATGAGAACTATAATAAAAGAACAGATTAGTAAGGATATAACTTATGTCTAAAAGAGATAGTAAAGCTCTGACTCTGTTAATTTACTTAAAGAAAACTAAATGATAAATATAGAAGAGCTAAAACCACTTATTTTAGAACGGTTAAAGCCACTTAATCCAGATAAAATTATCCTTTTTGGAAGCTATGCTTATGGTACCCCAAATGAAGATAGTGATATTGATTTATTTTTGATAAAGGATGATTTAACTATAAATGAAACTAGGTATTATGAAAGGGAAGCTTCTAAAAGATTGTTTGATCTAAGGAAAAAATACAAAACAAATGGTATAGATATATTATCTGCACCTACAGATTATATAAAACAAAGGGAAGACTATTTTTATAAAGTAGATATATTACAAAATGGAAAGGTATGGTATGAACAAGCAAGCAGCTAAAGAATAGCTAGTACAGTCTTGGCGCAACTTATCAACGGCAATATTACTGTATGATGTAAATCATTATACTGATATTATAGCAGTTGAGTTACAC
>JAYEGD010000169.1:0-2807 GCA_034658915.1 Campylobacterota bacterium
TGTTTAATCTTATTAAAATTTTTCAAATTCATCATCTGTTTTATCAGTTTTACCCATTTCAATATCAATTCCCTTTGCAGGTGCCGATTCTAAAACAGCTTTATGTTGTTGTGGTGCTTGTGGTTGTGGTGCTGTTTGTTGTTGTGGTTGTTGTTGTTGCTCTTGTTCATTCATATCAGGTGCTTCATACATCTTAATTTCCTTTTTTATTGTTGTTTTTAGCTATACGCTTCAAGTTGTTGTTATATGCGAAAATCATACTACTTGCGACAATTGACATTTTAATTTTTTTCATAATTTAATACCTCATTTGTTAGATAATTTAACTCTTCATCTATTTTATTTTTCATACTTTCAAGTACACCCATACAAAACCCTATACCTCTCATTTGCTATCACGCTATTACCTCCTGTTGTAATTGTTGTTGTTGCATCATCATCTCTTCTTGTGCTTCTTGCTCTTGTTGCTCTTGTTGTTCAATACTCTCTATTATTGAGTTAAATCCAAGTAGTTTAAGCTTCTCTTGCTGCAACTCATCGAGCATATTTAGATACTTCTTTGCACGCTCATCTTGCAACTGCATAAATAGCTGAACTGATTGAGTAGTTTGCGTAATTGCATCATTTAAGTTATTGATTTTTATCTCTTTATTGTTTGAGCCTGTACCAACATTGATAACTACTTTTTGTCTCATCGGCTTACTTCTATCAACTTGTGCAAAGTTAGAAGATTTTTTAAACTCATAAGTAAGTAGTAAAATACGTCTTACTAAGGGTCTAAAAAAGTTCTCATTAAATGCTCTATTAATATCAGATATAACGCTTCCACCCTCATTAGCTAATATGCTCATACCTGTTGCAGTTTGATTAAGATTTTTTTTGTCATTAAGTCCTTGTGAGTATTTAGTTATTCCACTCATCTCTTGTGCCTCTGCTTCTAGCTTATCTGTATCGTAAATAGCAGTATCAATTCTAGGAGCTTGTAGCTCTTTTACTTCATTTAAATTCTGTACAACAATACTTTTTTTATTAGAGATTAAATCACTCTCAACCAATCCACTATTTGCAGTTGTTAAAAATCTTTGGTTAAGTTGTAGGTCTATTGCATCTATTTGTTGGTTACGTCTAATAACATTCTCTGTTTGAAGTGGTAATAGTGGAGCAATAAAGCTACTTCCATAAGCTCTTACGGGTGTCTCATCAATACCTACAAATTGAGGATTAACAGTTGATATAATAAAGGGGTGTCCATATTTAAGCTTTACATCGGTTCTTAAAAACGTCTCATCACTTAGCATTGTAGATAAATACCATGAGCCATTTTTTCTGCGATAAATTTCAAATATCTCTACTCTTTGATAATCTCCTAGCTCTGCATCTCCAAACTCTAAAGCCTCTTGTGAGTTCTTTGAGTTGCTGTACTTATTCCAATCTATTTTTTTAAACTTCTTTTTTAAATCTCCAATAGTCATAGATGTAATGCGATGCACCATATACCTCACATCGTAACTCGTTGGAGCGTAAGGGTCTAAAAACACCTCATTGAGTTTACATTGTTCAATCTTTGCTTTGTTTGCTTCATGCGACCAATAGACTTTAGTGATAGAAGTACCATAAACGAGTGCATTTCTTATAATTGGCTTGACTTTAGAGTATAAATTCTCTTCTCGTCCATACTCTTTAAGCTCTTTAATAAGTGCATCTTGTGTGAGCAAATCATTTTCATCTTTTAAATTCTCTGCTTGTATATCTGCTAACTCATCGTTACCAAAAAAAGCCTCCATTACATCACGCTCAATCTTGTCAATCTTAGGTTTTATAAGTTGAGGATTAAGTGTTGATTTTCGCCTATTTTTTAAGCTTGTACGCTTTGCTTCATCTATAATGCTTAAATAGCCATATTCAAGAAGTTTAAAGTCGCTCTTATGCTTTAAGTAACCGTTGTAAGCTTCTGTATTGAGTGCTACTAATTGGTTTTGTATTGCCTCTTTATTTTTCATTTGTCATACCCTCTCTAATTCTTTTAACTCTACAATGAGATAGTTCAATATCAACTCCTTTAAAAGCCACCTCTATCTTCTCATCACTCCACCCACATCTTATAAACGCTTGTATGATGTAACGTTGATAACTCTTTTTTGATACACTTATTTCTATTTTTTCCTCTTTATTAAATCTCTTCAATAACTTAAAAATATCTCCTTGTGCTAAATTTATTAACGTATTGATAGATTGCTCTAGCTTGATGTTGTTGTTTACCAAGACCCAGCATCCCCCTCATTATTAAATCCAAACTCGTTATCTAATCTTCTCTCATGTAGTGCATCCACATACTCATTCGTTACAACAATATTGCTACATGTAAGTATCATCGCATCACTTCTATCAGGCGAACGACCAAGCTCCTCTTTTATCTTTTTTTTCTCGATAATTTTTGTCTGCCCTTTTTCAGTAATCTCAAATCTTTGAGCTACAAGCTCTCCAATAGCCATATCATCATTAACCATTTTGCCCTCATCTTCAAGAGCTTCTCTAAGTCTATAAGTAAGTTCAGCACGTTTATTTAAGTACAAATCATCATCTGCTTTGTTTGATACTTTTATTCCAATTGTTGGTATCTCTCTAAAGTCACTCTCATTGAGACGTGCAACAACTCCACTACCAACACCAATAGCATCAATGAAAATAGTTTTAGGTTTTCTATGTGCTTTTAGATACTCATTAGCAATAAAAAAAGCACTTTGTGACGTGTCCATTCCACTCTTCTCAATAAACTCATAGAAATAGTTACCAACACGCTTTATAAG
>JAYEGD010000170.1:0-2796 GCA_034658915.1 Campylobacterota bacterium
TCCTATTGTATTTAGCAAACATATTAATGCAAAAAAAATAGTCTATCTCTTTATTTTTCAAGCACTGACTATTTTTATATGGGCTTATGTAATGGAAAACTTTATTCTATCGCTAGTCGCATCGCTACTTACAGGTTTCTCTATTACTACACTCTGGTCATACACATACACACTTTTACAACATAATTGTGATGAGAAATATTATGGAAGAGTTGTTGCATACAATGACCTCTTTTTTTTATTAACAGGTGCATTTACTGCTTGGCTTATAGGCTCACTAGCAGAGCTTAAAATTTCACTTCCAACTATTGCATATGTTTTAGGCTTTGCATTTATTGTTGGAGCAGTTTACTACATTTGGATACAAAAAAGATTTAATATAAAAGATGTGCAATAGCATAGTTAAAGGAGAAACAGTTATGAATAAAAACGATTACTTAGAAACAGTTAAAATATTAAACAGATATGCACACCACTACTATGTTTTAGATGATGCAATTGCTAGTGATGAGGAGTATGACACTCTTTACAAAAGTGTTGAAATCTATGAGAGTGAGAACCCTTTACATGTAGTGAGTAATTCGCCAACACAAAGGGTAGGGGGAGCCATTCAAGATGGTTTTAACAAAGCTGAACATAGAGCAAAAATGTGGAGTTTGGAAGATGTTTTTGACCAAGATGAGTTTGAGAAGTGGGAGGAGCGTGTAAGAAAACTTAGCTCTAACATTAGCTTTTATTGTGAGCCAAAGTATGATGGTGCAAGTCTGAACTTAATTTACTCAAAAGGTGAGTTAATTCAAGCCATTACAAGAGGTGATGGAAGCATAGGAGAAGATGTCACACAAAACGCTAAAACCATTCACTCAATTCCTCTACATGTAGAGTATGATGAAGATATTGAGATACGCGGCGAAGTTGTTATTTTTAAAGATAATTTTGAAAAAATTAATGAGATTAGATTGAGCAAGGGTGATACTCTATTTGCAAACCCTAGAAATGCAGCAGCTGGGAGTATGAGACAACTTGATGCTTCCATTACAGCTAGTAGAAATTTAGTCTTTTTACCCTATGGAGTAGGGCAAAATTCGCTTACCTTTGAGTTGCAAAGTGAGACTATGGAGTTCATCTACTCACTAGGGTTTAGAGCGCCACCAATGTCTATTACATGTAGTACGTCTGAAGAGGTAGAGAAGTTTTATGATGAGATGGTAGGTTGTAGAGATGAGTTTGAGATGATGCTAGATGGAATGGTAACTAAAATTGATTCGTTAAGCTCTCAAGCACAAATGGGCTACACCGTTAAATTTCCACGTTTTAGTGTTGCATACAAGTTTCCAGCAGTAGAGAAAGTGACAAAAGTAAAAGATATAATTTTACAAGTTGGAAGAAGCGGTGTAGTTACACCAGTTTCAGTAGTTGAGCCTGTTAATATTGATGGCGTGGTAGTAGAACGTGCAACTCTACACAATTTTGATGAGATACAAAGAAAAGATATTAGACTAAATGATAGTGTCATAATTTTAAGAAGTGGGGATGTTATTCCTAAAATTATTAAAGTGTTAGAAGATAGACGAACTGGAGATGAGAAAGAGATACTGCGTCCTAAAAGCTGCCCTATTTGTAGTAGTGAACTACTAGATGAGGGTGTCTTAATTAAGTGTCAAAACCTTACATGTAATGCAAGAGTTGTAAACTCCATAACTTATGCAGCTTCAAAGCAGTGTTTGGACATAGATGGCTTAGGAGAGAAAATTGTCAAGACTCTGTATGATGAAAAATTAATAACAAACATCTTAGATATTTACTCACTAAAGTATGAAGATTTAATTAAGATAGATAAGTTCAAAGAGAAAAAATCTCAAAACTTACTAGACTCCATTGAAAAATCAAAAGGTTGTGAGTGTTGGAGATTTCTAAATGCATTAGCAATAGAGCATATTGGTGAGGTTGCATCAAAACAGATTTGTAAAAAATTTGGAGTTGAGTTTAGTGCTTTACATGTAGAACAGCTAGAAGCAATAGATGGAATAGGAAAAGAGATGAGTGAAGCGTTTGTTGAGTTCATTAGTGTAAACAAAGAGTTAATTGAAAAACTTCTTGATACAATTGCACCAACGTATGAAGTAGCTGAGGTAAAAGAGTCACCATTTAGCTCTTTAAGTGTTGTCTTAACAGGAACTATGAGCAAACCAAGAGGAGAGATAAAAGCACTTTTAGAGTCATTAGGAGCAAAAGTAGGCTCATCTGTATCTAAAAAAACAGACTACTTAATTTACGGAGAAGATGCTGGAAGTAAGTATGACAAAGCACTCTCTTTAGGAGTGAAAACATTGACTCAGAGTGAGTTTGAAAAGATGATAAATTCAATGCCATAACTCCCAGAAGTTCCCACTACTGAAAAATTGGTATTATTACTGGGCTATTTTAGACATAAAGGAACATTTTTTGCTTGTAAGTGCCTGACTATAATAAAGTAAAAGAGATAGAATATGGAAACATCAACTCAATATATTAATCATGTAAACATTATGAAAGATCTTCAACTTCATAGTGACTTTTACAAGGTAAGAGAGCCATTTAAAGAGGGTTTTGAAGAGATATATGAAGAGGCAAAAAAAGAGGATGTTAAAGTAGATACTGCAAAAGAGTTTCTTCATACTCTTAGCCAAGATGAACTCTCCACTTTACAAAACTACTCAAGGTTAGTTGAAAAGATAGATATTGATGAGCTTTCCGATGAGGGTGCATACAATTTAATGATGCATTTTAATGAAAAGTTTGACTTTGATAAAGATG
>JAYEGD010000171.1:0-2785 GCA_034658915.1 Campylobacterota bacterium
ACAACTCTTCCATAATATTTCTCATCACAATTATGTTGTAAAAGTGTGTATGTGTATGACCAGAGTGTAGTAATAGAGAAACCTGTAAGTAGCGATGCGACTAGCGATAGAATAAAGTTTTCCATTGCATAAGCCCATATAAAAATAGTCAGTGCTTGAAAAATAAAGAGATAGACTATTTTTTTTGCATTAATATGTTTGCTAAATACAATAGGACCAACAACAAGCCCAACCGCTCTTGATGCATTAATCATTCCAATAGCTAGTGATACGGCAATTACAGAGCTATAGTAAGCATTTACACTAAGTGCTACAAGTGCATCAAATGCACTAAAACCTATGAATGCATGTAGAAGAATTAATGCAAATATTTTAGGCTCTTGTTTAAAGTATGAGAATGTTTCAAAAAACATTCTATATGCGGTTGTTTTATGATTTTCTCTCTTAATCTCTAAATTTAGAAAGTAGAGTAAATTAAATGCAATAACAAACATAAACGCATCTATCAAAAATGCACTTTTAACTCCAACTAAATAGACAACTAATCCACCAATAGCCATTCCAAATGTGTATGAAAATGACCAAATAATAGAGTGTATTTCATTGGCAATTCTTAACTTGTCTCCAGTTACAATACGCGGTAAAATACTCATCTCAACAGTAAAATAGAAGCTAGATGCTCCCATACGAATAAATATCAGAATGTAAAGGTAGCTGATATGCTCTAAATCTGTAATAAAAATAAGTAAAAATGTTGCAATTATCTCTACTACTATTAACATAAGCATCATCTTTTTTGGATTATATTTATCCGACAATATTCCACTAAATGGAGCTTGCAGTGCGCCTGGCAAAAAATGAAGCGCCGCAACAGTTGCTATGACCATAGCATCTACATCTAAATTAATTAACAAAGTATAAATAGCTACATTACTAAACCAAGCACCAAAATAAGATATAAGCTGAATAATAGATAGTCGTCTAATGAGTTCATTTGACTTAAGAAGTTCAATATAATTTTTCATGAGCGTATTTTAACTAAAAATACAAAATAAAAAGGTATAATTGCACTCTTCAATGGACAAGTGAGAGAGTGGTCGAATCTGCTCGCCTGGAACGCGGGTGTACTTTATTGTACCGTGGGTTCGAATCCCACCTTGTCCGCCATTAAACACATATTGAAAATAATCAACTACATGTAGGGAAAACTATGTCATTTCACACTTTAGGCTTAAACTCTGAACTCATTAAAGCAGTAACTCAAAAAGGTTACAAAAATCCAACACAAGTACAACAAAAAGTTATTCCATCTATTCTTAAAAATTTAGATATTTTTGCAACTGCTCAAACAGGTAGTGGAAAAAGTGCTGCATTTTTACTTCCTATGCTTCATAACTTAAACAAATCAGAGAAATCTGCTAAATTTGCACATCCTCGTGCAGTTATTTTAGCACCTACTAAAGAGTTAGCTCATCAACTTCAAAAAAGTGTTAATGAGTACTCTGCATTTCTTGATATTAGATCAACTCTCTTAATTGGTGGAAAAAATATATCTGCTCAACAAAAAGAGTTAGCTTCTGGTAGAGTAGATATTGTAGTAGCAACACCAGGAAGATTAAGAGACCATACAAAATTAAAAAATATTGTTTTAGCAAGTGTGCAATTTTTAGTTTTAGATGAGGCAGACACACTTTTAGATATGGGATTTTTAGAAGAGATTGATGATATTTTAGCTCTTCTTCCAATTACAAGACAAAACCTTATGTTCTCTGCAACTAAATCTGGAAAAGTAATGAACTTATCTCAAAAAATACTACGCTCAAACGAACGTGTAGAGATAGACAGTATTGGCACAACAGCTCTCTCATTGGAGCAACTTGTTTATGAAGTTGATGTAGAGAAGAAACTAGAACTACTGCCTTACATTATTGGCTCAAATAACTATAAAAAAGTATTAGTCTTTGTAAGTACAAAAGCTGAAGCTGAAACAATTAAAAAAGAGTTGAACAGCAGTGGTTTGAAGAGTGAAACACTGCATGGAGACAAAAAGCAAGGAGCTCGTACTAAAATTTTAAACTCTTTTAGAGAGTCACAAATAAAAGTTTTAGTAGCAACAGATATTGCTGCACGTGGCATTGACATAACAGATTTAAATGTTGTAATAAATTTTGATCTGCCTCAAGTTCCAGATGACTATATCCATAGGGTAGGAAGAACAGCAAGAGCTGGGAGTAGTGGAGTTGCAATCTCATTGGTAAGTTTTGAAGAAAAAGGGTACTTAGCAAATATTGAAAAAATGTTAAAAAAGAGACTAGAAAAAAGAGTTGAAGAGGGTTTTGAGCCAATATCTATTGTAAAAAGAAGAGAGATAAAAAGAAGTGAGATGAACAAAAAGAGTACAAACACAACATCTTATGCACCTACTAAAACATCAGGTGCATTTGGAAAGAAAAAAGCTAAAAGTGGTGCAAAAAGTAAAAAAACCACAAAAAGAGACTATTAATCTACAATAATTTCATCTTCATATTTACCAATAAGTGAACCTCTTAAACTGTTTTCATCATAAGCAAAAGCATTTACAACTTTATCATTTTTAAAAATAACTTCTTGGTAAAGTTTTCCATTCTCATATATTTTTTTGAAAAGACCATCTTTTTTTCCATCTCTATAGCTATTAATTATTTGAATATTTCCATTAACATAATATCTTTTACAAGTTCCATCACGCTTTCCATTTTTAAAGTTCTCTCGCTTTTTTACGCGACCATTATCGTAGTAAAAAACT
>JAYEGD010000172.1:0-2782 GCA_034658915.1 Campylobacterota bacterium
TCATAGAACTTTTATCAAAAGTGGAAATAGATAAAGAGATTCCTGAGGCTATGTATAAGGCTGTTGCAGAGGTCTTTAGTTTTATCTATAGAACTACAAACAAGTCTTAACTTATAGGGTATAAAATTTATTTACTGTAACTATTGACAGTTTTCACACACACCATTGAGAGTGATGTTTATAGAGTTAACTTTATGCTTGTTTGCCATATTCGAGAAATAGAGTGCATCATCAAAACTTAGTGCGCCTAAGCAAAATACTGTGTCACATTTCTCACACTGAAAATGGGGATGGGCTTTTGTGTTTTGATCGATATATTCATACTGTGTCACATTCTCTTTTCCAAGAAACTCTTGTACAAGTTGTTTCTCATGGAACTGCTGCAGACTTCTGTACACTGTCACAAGATTGACTGAAGTGATTTTTTCACACTCTTTATGTAGGGCATTCACATCCATAGGGGTTCTATTGTTTTTAAGTATTTGAAGCAGTGCACTTTTAGCTCGGGTATTTTTAATCCCTTTTGCTTGTAACTCTTCTTTGATGGCATCATTATTCATTAGGCAATTATAGCCAATGGTATTTTAAATCTTTCATGGATTAATCATTTCCATACTCGAAAGAGATTGCTTTTGCAGCTTCTATAGTTTCATTCACAGGATACTGTTTATTATCACCGTATTCAAATGAGATTGTAGAGATTTGCTTTGCTATCTTAATACCTTGTTGCTCAATTATATATATGATATTTGGGTTGTCTGAAACAAGTTGTATATTTGATAGACTTAAATCTTTAAGAATGAAGTCTATCGTGAGATATTCACCTCTATACCCTTTAAAAGCAGATTTAAAATTTGTTCCAATTGTAGTTTTGTCTTTAGGAGATAGTTTTTTAGCATTGATTTCACGTAAAAGGGCGTCAATAGCTCCAATATCACGACTTGAGTAGAGAATGAAACCACCCTCTTTGTGAATCATTTTTAAAGCTACACTTATTGGATAGCTACAACCGCAAAAATCTTCTAAAGAATCACACTCATGCTCATCAGTATGAATATAAAATATAGGTGCTTTCACCTCAAAAAAGTTTTGACTCATAATAACAAGATACTCTTGCTTATTATGTTTATACATTTTTATTTGAAACATACCGTTCTTTGTAAATATATTTATCAGACTTGTATGTATAATTTGTGTTTCTTTATTTATAAAACTTATAAGTTTACTTATACTACCCATTAAAAAATCCTAAAATTAATTGTTCAATTACTTCTGACAGTATAGTGTTTTTAAATAGTAAATGCAAATTAATTGCATTTATGATAGAATGTCAAACTTTATAAATAGTGCTATATTGGTACTATATTATAATATCTGTTTTTATATATGCAATATAATTGCATTAAAATAAATAAGTAGAAAAGGAAAGTTATGATTCATTCATATATTATTACAGGGTTTTTAGGTGTTGGGAAAAGTAGTATGTTGACAAATACTATCAAGAACCATTTCCAGGATAAGAAAATTGCACTTATTGTTAATGAGTTTGGTGAAATCGGTGTTGATCAGAACATTTTAAAAAATGTTCACAGCGATGTTATTGAGATATCCGAAGGGTGTATCTGCTGTACTATGGCGCAAGAGTTTGAGACTGGAGTTATTGAAATTATCAACAAGTACAACCCTGAAATCATTTTTGTGGAGACTTCAGGAGCGGCTGAACCTTTTCCAGTGTTTATGTCGTTACAAAATCTCGGTATAGCCGTAGATGGAGTTATCTGTGTGGCTGATGTAAAGAACTACGCTTCCTACATGAATAACCCGACTGCAAAATATCAAGTAGGTGGCTCAAACATCCTGGTTTTAAACAAAACAGACCTAGTAAATGAGAAAGAGCTTGAGAGAGCTAAAAAAGATATTGTCGCTCTTAAAGAGGAACATAATATTAAAAATACACTCACAGGGAAAAAAGTTTTCAACAACTACTTTCTTCACACAGCAGAGCAAGGTATAGTTGCTAAAGAGGTGTTTGAGGGCGCTTATGAAATTGGCGAGATAGTTGACCTTGCAAATATGCAAGAAGACCATGAACATACTCACGACCTAATAGATAGAAGAGCTTCAAAGCTAGCACAAGGCATAAGCTTTAATGATCTAGACCAACTTTTAAAAGAGCTACCAACAAATATATACAGAGTCAAAGGGATGGTAAAGGTGGATGATGTACCAACACCTTTGATAGTGAACTACTCTTTTGGAAATGTCTCTTTTGATGAGCTACATGATTATGATGGAGATTCTATTTTGGTGTTCATTGGAGATGGTATTGATTTAGATGTAGATGCTCTCTCTGAGAAGTTTGAGTTCTTGGATGCAAAAGAGGAGCATATTCATCATCATGACCATGAACATCATGAGCACCATCACCACGAACACCACGATAACAATAAGGAATGAAATTGCAAAAAAGTGAGTTAGAGTTTTTTAAGAAGACTTTAGAAGAGAGAAAACTACAGATTCTAAAAAACATTGAAGGTGTTCATAATGAGCTCAATCAACTGGGTTCATGTGAACTCAACGATGAAGGGGACCATGCAGCTAACAATAACAGTACTATAGTTGAGAGCACTATAGGAGAGCAGCAAAGAGAGGAGCTTAGAGCTATAGAAGTTGCACTTGTTAAGATTGCAACTGGAGAGTACGGAACATGTGCGATGTGTGGTGTTGATATAGGTTTTGCTAGGCTCAAGGTAAAGCCCCATGCTATTTACTGTATAGATTG
>JAYEGD010000173.1:0-2779 GCA_034658915.1 Campylobacterota bacterium
CTTTACAACCCATTTTATAGAGGCAGAAGTTATTTTCAGCGCCCTCATCTCCCCAAGCTTCAACAAACTCTCCAGCATCAAAGTGTGCACGTCTTTCACAGTTATCGTGAATTCTATAACCAAATGCAAATTTTGGTCTATTTAAGTGATCTAACTCAGGAACTTGTCCTGTTAAGATAAAGTGTAGAATCGTTCCTGTAATGTTTGCAGGATTTGCAGGACAAGCAGGAATGTTAATAATTGGTCTGTTTTTAACAATATCTTGAACTCCAACTGCGCCAGTTGGATTTGGTGAAGCTGCAGGTACGCCTCCAAATGTTGCACATGTTCCAACTGCCACAACAGCTGCACTACTACTTGCTACATGTAGTAGATGCTCTTCAAATGTCTCAGCTTTTGCACCAATAGTTCCATAATAACCACTCATTGCCAAAGGAATTGCACCCTCAACAACACAGAGGTATTTACCTTTAAAAGTTTCCATTGCATTTTGTAGCTGTTCTTCGGCTTGAAAACCAGCTGCTACCATAATTGTTTCGTTAAATTCTAATGAAATTGTGTCTAAGATTAGTTCATCAATTGTAGGGGAGTCACTTCTTAAAAGTGCTTCAGTATTTCCCGCACAATCTTGTAATTCAAGCCAAATTACAGGAACTCTATTCATAAGTTCAGCTGCTTTTGCAACTAATGGAGTAAAAGATGCTGGCAACATAAGCATAGCACAAGCTGCACTAGCCCACTTCATAAAATCTCTTCTATCAAGTCCCTCACTCTCTAAAATATTTTCAATTGACACTTTAGATGCTATTTGTGTAGATTCTAGCTCATTAAGACGTGTAGTCATAATTTTCATAAGTTCATCATAATACTCATCTCCACGATTAGTATTAACTTTTGTCCCCTTAGCACTAAACATCTGTGCTAAAGCATCTCTTCTATCCACCATTGCAACCCCTTTTCATAAGAAATTCGAATATAATTTCTATTGTATTGGAGTTTGTCTTACAATATACTTATTTCATAAGCAAATAAATGTATAAATTTTAATCAGAAGTCTATAAAGAAGCCATTATCTTTAACTATTTTAGTTAATTTTGAGATGTTATCTTTATGTACAATAATTTTGTAACCTTGCGCTTTTGTTACTATCTCTTGTAGTTTTTTATTGCTCATAAATAGATTTAGTAATTTTTTATTATTATTGAGGTCTATAACAACTTGTTTCAAATCTCGCTTTAGCATATTACTATTTTCTCTTATTTCATCAAAAAAATCGTTAAACACTTGAGGTGGATTAGGCTCAATATTTTTGTAAAAGCTATCTATTTTTGCTTCCAATGCTTTTATGTTTTTACAATCTTTAAATAGTTTTATATAGCTTAAAGCATATCTGTTTGTATCTATTTTGTCACAAAATGAGTCTAGTTTTGCCATCATTATTATATCTTTTTCATCTATTGTAACTATTGGTTTGTACTCATCAAATTTTCTATTTGTACTACTAACTTCTATCTTTTTTTGCTCATAACTATCTTCATAACCAAAAACATACATACCTAGTTTAGTCAACTTAATGTACTTTAATGAGTCCCAAACAGATATATATTCACTATTTTTAGCCCTTATTGTGTATGGTGATTTTGCTCTATCGTATTTCAGTGTAAGCAATCCTAATGCACCTAAGTAAAATAGTGTAGCTTTCAATATTGGCTCAAAAAATAGCACTTCATAATAATCGTTAACATACAAGTTTTCACTAAACTCATAACCATCAACATCACACTCTAAGTGGTAATCTTTTGATTTGTATGAGGAGTCAATATTTACTCTAATATCTCTGTATCTACAATATTTAACAATATTATCTACACTCACATAACCATCTTTTGGCATATCGCTTATAATATGCTCAACTAAATCAAATAACTCTTTTTCACTACTATAAAAACTATCGAATCTTACTTTTTTAAGATGAGACAAGAATATTCTTGTAATAAAAAACGGTAATTTGTCTCTCATTTGGAGTTTCAAAATATTTTTTAATGTTTTGTACTCCTCGCTATAAAAAGCGCCAGATGAGTGATAATAGTAGTAAAAGCTTCTAGTTAGCATATCTGTTGCTAATGAGCTTAACTTTTTATCTTCAAAAAATTCACTAATTGCACTTGTACTTTTAAGAATATTTAAACTCTTTGCAAGTGGCTTTTCATTTGTTTTTCCAAACTCAACTAATGAGCTATCTAACATACTTTTTATAGTTGAAATAAAGTTTATAACTCCATCACTATTTTCGTACTCATATTCACAACTCTCTTTTGCATCATCTACTTGTAATAGATAATCACTAGGTAGTGGAAATAGATATTTTAAAATATTACGAAGACTATCTTTAATGACGAATTCATCTCTTTCTAAACGATAAGTATAATAGACTCTATGTGTAACAAAAAACATGGAACCAGACAGCTGCTTCTCATTCCAGCCATAACGTGTGTAGTCAATATCTTTAAAATTAAATTTATGGTATCTATTTACATACTCTATAGGAATTGGTGTAGAGTCCCACACTAAACGTTCATATAACCATGCTGACTTCTCATCTTTTGTTAAATAATCTCTTAAATCTTTTCTAAAAATAGCACTTCGAAATAGCACTAACATATCATTAACTAATGCCGCTTTTGTAGAGCTTTGACCTTCTATATTAAATTGAAGTTTTAACCCTAGCGTATTAATATTTTTTACAATACCTTTTAAAAAATCATATATCTGATTTTTA
>JAYEGD010000174.1:0-2777 GCA_034658915.1 Campylobacterota bacterium
ATCAAGTGTTGTTGTTATGGCTGTATCTGATGGTAAAAGCTGGCTATTTAACTCCATTTCAAAGCACCTTTTTTGTAAATATAAATTAATCCTGCTAATAGTAGTCCCATAAATGTAAACATCTCTACTAAACCTAGCAGTCCTGTTTGCCTAAGTGTTACTGCCCATGGAAACATAAATAAAATTTCAACATCAAAAATTACAAAAATTATTGCTACTAGATAGTATTTAATATTAAAACGCTCGAAACTATCTTTATATGTTTTTCTTATTCCACTCTCATAAACTTCATTAATTGATTTACTTTGTGCAGATTTTTCTCCAAGATACCTACTTAAATGAAATAAAAAAGGTATTAGTGCTGTTAAAACTAAAATTATTGTTAATGAAATATGGAAATTAGAGTTCATTATTCATCTTTAAACTTCTCTTTAATGTATAAGAAGTCATCTAAATTGTCAAAAAATATTTTGATTAAATTTGGGTCAAAATGTTTACCACTCTCTTCTTTAAAAAGTTTAAAGATTCTCTCATCATCCCAAGCTTTTTTATATACCCTATCGTGACCTAATGCATCAAATACATCTGCAATTGCTGTAATTCTTCCATATATGTGTATATCTTCACCACTTAGAGCGTTTGGATAACCACTACCATCATATTTTTCGTGATGCGTGTATGCAACAATAGCTGATGTTTTTAAAATGTCTCTTTGTGAATGTTTTAGCATCTCATACCCTAGTGCTGCATGAGTTTTCATTACATCAAATTCATCTTTTGTAAGTTTAGCTGGCTTATTCAAGATTTCATCTGGAATACCAACTTTTCCAATATCATGCATAGGTGACGCTTGTTTCAATATAGCTGATTCATCTTCACTTAATCCTGCTAGCTTTGCAAGAGTGTATGAGTACTCTGCTACCCTTTTTACATGTAATCCTGTCTCTTTTGACCTAGTCTCCCCTATTGCACCCATTGTTAGTACAACCTCTTTTTGTGTATCGACAATCTCTTGATTTAGTGAAAATATCTCTGTCACATCATACATTACATGTAGATGTTCTATTACATCACCATCTAAATTAAGAACAGGATAAAATAGAGTGTTAACTATGTACTCATCATCACTCTTTGAGCTATTAGTTAAAATCATATTTGTACTCTGTTTTTGAGACAATTTCTTAGCTATTTCATGGCAAACACTTAGGCTCATATGTTTTTTATTACGAAGTGATGACCAGTTTTTACCAAGAAGTTCATCTAAGCTATACCCACTAAGTTCACATAATCTGCTATTTGCATATTTAATTGTATTATTGGTATCTGTCTTTAAAATCGCTGTAAGTGAGTTAATTGCATTTTCATATTGAAGAGTGTAGTTTAGACTCTCTTCTAAATTTTTACTCTTAGTGTCTAACTCATGCTTTAAAATTATTTTGTACTCTTCTAGCTCACTTACATCTGTACGAATACCTATATACTCCTTAAACTCTCCATTTTTGTAGTATATTGGAGCAATTTCTGAAAGTACATGGTATGCTTTACCATTTTTTCGTCTATTTTTAACAAGACCTTTCCAGATGTTACCACTTTTAATTGTACGCCACATATCTCTAAATACTTCTGGTGGTGACTCTTTATGTCTTACAATGTTATGAGGTTGTCCTACTAATTCAGCCTCAGTGTAACCTGAAATATCTTCAAAGTTTTTATTAACCTCTTTTATTACTCCATACTCATCAGTTATTGAAAATATTGATGCCTCTTCAATTGCTCTTCTAAACTGTCTCAAATAGCAGTTGTTCTCTTCTAGTTGTTCATTTAGTTCATCTAGTTTTATGCTTTTTTTCTCAATTGTTTTTTTATCTGTATCATTAGTTATTGTTGCAATATAGCCCACTACATCACCAAAATAGTCTAAATCTTCAGATATAGAAATTTCAAGCCAAAGCTCATTTTTTTTGGCTGTTTGAACACTAAGATGACCTCTCCAAAACCCACTGATTTGTAGTGAGTTCATAACTTCATAGAGTAAATTTTCACTCATACATGTAGAGTTTAAAAAGTTAAAACTCTCTTTGTTGCACTTTTTATCTGCACATTCAAGTAGCTCTATATATGCTTGACTAACTTGTGTAACTCTTTTTCCAATATCGAACTTTATAAATAGTACATTTTTATTAATTACTTTTAGTTGTCTCTCTATTGTTACTATGTGACGCTGTCTATCTTCTAGTGCATTTGAGAGTGAATTTCTTAGGTTGAAAAGTTTAAGAGTGTTTTTTATTTTTGCTGATAGCTCAATACTGTTGCAAGGTTTTAGTATGTAGTCTGCTGCACCATATTTAAAAACAGACTCCACTTCATTAATGTCATCTATAATAAATATAATTGCTATTTCACTCTTTAAAATATCTTGTTTTAATCTATAAGCACTACGATAAGAGGTCTCTTTATTTGAGATAGCATTGATGATAATTAAATTTATATCTTCAATAGTGTTGATATTATCAACACTATTTTCATCATTTAAAATTGTAATAAAATTGTATTTACTATCAATAATAGTAGTTAGCACCTCAGTTACATCGCTACTATTATCAACAACTACAATATTCTTATTATTCATATAATTACTTTAATATTTATTTAAGTGCCTGACCATAATAGATGACATATTCAATGAAAAGAGAAGCTATAAGCTGTGAGGCAAAATCTCGCAGTTGCACTTATTGTGCCTCAAGAGGTTTTAACGAAGCAGATTGTAGCTTATCTTT